>CARDPF010000036.1 GCA_948960675.1 uncultured Eisenbergiella sp. | reverse complement strand
CGCCGCGTCCGGATCCGAATTGCGCATGGACTTATGGAGGGCGGAAATCAGGTTGTAATGCTCCTCCCCCTTCTTATCGTACAGCAATGCCTTTTTCCCCATGCACTGCTCCACCACCTCCCGCCTTATGGCGATGGAACCGTCCGGACAAATCTCCCCGTTTATGACGGCAGTCTCCAATACATTCAGCGCCGTCCGGGCGTCCCCGTTTGCAAAAGCGGCGATAACGCCCAACAGGCCCTCCTCCATACGCACGACGGTATTTCCAAATCCCCGCTTATCTGTCAGGACACGGGAAAGCAGCACCTCCAAATCCCCTGCCTCCAACTCCTTGAGCACAAAAACCCGGCAGCGGGAAAGAAGCGCTGCATTGATCTCAAAAGAAGGATTCTCCGTGGTCGCGCCAATCAGGGTGATGCTCCCCTTCTCCACATAGGGAAGGAACGCGTCCTGCTGGGCTTTGTTGAAACGGTGGATCTCATCCACAAACACAAGCGTACGCACGCCATAGAGACGGTTTTCCTGCGCCTGCTGCATAATATCCTTAATTTCCTTGATTCCGCTTGTCACCGCACTGAAATTCACAAAATGGGATTTGGTACGGTTAGCGATAATCCGGGCTAAGGTGGTCTTTCCCACTCCGGGAGGCCCCCAGAATATCATGGAGGAAATCCTGTCCTTTTCCAGCATCTGCCGCAGAAGCATCCCTTTTCCCAGCAAATGCCGCTGTCCGACATAATCCTCCAACGCCTGTGGCCGCATCCGCTCCGCCAAAGGCGTCGCCACATCAAACGCCCCCTCCTGTGCCTGCACGTCAAAAAGCGAAAGCTGCTCCATCTGTCCACCTCCTCATCCCCGTGGAAAGTAACCCCTTATCCATTCTGCCGCCTGCTACCCGTATTCTACCACATCCCCTCCCCCACCGTCCAGTCCGGTAACAATTCACGGCCAATGTCACTTCGTTAAGCCACGGGTTTTGGGAAGCGTGCCGACGGGCGGGGAAGGCGGAGCCTTTTGCAGGCCGGACACCCCTGCCGGGCGGACGGTTCCTTACGGTACCAGTGCCACGGCGCCCACCAGCGCCGCCTCATAGCCTAATGCCGTGTACAAAAGGTCCGTTTTTGCGGCCAGGGCGACCGCTTCCTTTTCCAGCACCTTCCGGATGGAAGGCTCCAGCAAATCCAGGGACGCACCCACGCCGCCGCCCAGAATAACCGCCCCGGGATTGAGCAGATTCACCGCCGAAGAGACGGCGATTCCAAGATATGTCCCGGCCTGCCGGTAAATTTCCAGCGCCCCCTTCTCCCCCTGCAGCGCAAGCATGCGGCATCCGTAGGCATCCTCCGGGTATCCCTGCTGTGCAAGCATCCGCCTTGCCTGCGGACAATCCTGCAAATATTCCCGGAAAGCTTTCCCGATCGCCGTTCCGGAAGCATGCGCCTCCAGACACCCCCCCTGTCCGCAGGGGCAGCGCCTTGGATGCACGCGTTCCACCTTCAGATGCCCGAATTCCCCCGCCAGATGGTTCCATCCTGCGACCAGCCTGGCATCCGCCACCACCGCCCCGCCGATTCCCGTACTGACCGTGACCCACAAAAAATCCTTGTATGCCCTGCCGTGCCCGAATTTTAATTCCCCGATCGCACAGGCATTGACATCATTTTCCACATAAATCCCCGGTTGGCCCAAACGCCCGGCAAACCATTGCGCCACCGGGACATCCCGCCATCCAAAAAAAGGTGCGTAGAGCAGCACGCCCTTTTGGCTGTCCGTCATACCGGGAAGACTGATTCCCACTCCTTCCAGCATGGACGCATCCATATGATACTTTCCGCATAACCCCAAAAGTTTTTCCGCACATAGCGCAAAATGCAGTTCCCAGCTTTGGGTCCGGCTTTCAAACTTAACCTGCTCCAACAATTTTCCGTCTCGGTCCGCAAGACCTGCAATGGTCTTTGTCCCTCCGATATCTATTGCCCCTATCATACCGACTCCCATACCTTTTTTGTCATCGTGCGGAAAACACCGAATTTTCCTGCTCCTCGTTACACTTGCGCATGTATTGTGAAATGACATGGTCAATCGTGACGTGAATGTCTTCCACGATTCCGTAATTTTGGGACGGCACGGTGATGACCAAATCGGAAACCTGCTCCAGCTTCCCATGATAATCCCCGATAATCGCCACCGTAAACGCCCCGGCCTCTGCCGCATACAAGTGGGCATTCACCAGATTTGCAGAGTTGCCGGATACCGACAAAGATATCACCATATCCCCGGCGGACAGCATATTTTTAAGCTGCTCGCTGAAAATCTCCCCGTAGGAAAAATCATTCCCCAATGCGGTCGTCACCGACAAATTGTCCGCCAGACTATATATTTTCAGCCTTTTGGAATGCTCCGTATTGATTCCCTTTGAAAAGTCACAAATCCAATGGCTGGCTGCCGCCGCGCTTCCCCCGTTTCCCAATACAAAAACCTTCCCGCCGGACATACGGGTTTCCTCCATCCTCTTCCAAAGGGCCCAAAGCCTTTCTTTGTCCAGACCGTTTAAGGCTTCGTTCAATTGTAACGTATATTGCCCAAAAAATTCCTGCAGCATTTCCCATCCTCCTATCCCAATCCTTTTGCGGTTTTCAAATTATATCCATAGATTATCATTTATTACTCATTTAGTCAATTTATAACGCCTGATTTTTGATATTATTTTGGCGCATTTTGAAATAAATTGATTTTAAATTTTATAAATCTAACATTTTGTACTTGGAAACCTTCGCAAAATATGGTAAAAAGAATACAGGACAGCCTAAAGGGGGATATCATATGAAACAAGAAATTGACCGATATGTACAGGGACTTGAAAGTGCATTTTTTACAAGAAAAATGCGGCCGAAATTTCACTTTTCATCACCGGCAGGCTGGATGAACGATCCCCACGCGCCGGTCTGGTACCACGGGGAATATCACCTTTTTTTCAACTACTATCCCTATGATACCCAGGGCATCCGCCCCAAGTGCTGGGGACATGCCGTCACAAAGGATTTTACTTCCTACCGTCTGCTTCCCACTGCGATTGCACCGGATTCGGAATACGACAGGGACGGCTGCGCTTCCGGATGCGCGGTGGTGCATGACGATAAACTATACCTGATTTATACGGGGCGCAATTACTACCGGCGTCCGCAGGAGGTGCAGTGCATTGCCTATAGCGGGGACGGCATCCACTTTATGAAGGAAGCAAAAAACCCGGTGGTCTGGCCCCCAAACCCTTCCCAAAAGGATTTCAGGGATCCTTTTGTTTACCGGAAAGATAACCGGTGGCAAATGCTGCTGGGCGGGAAACAGGGAAAAACCCCCTGTCTCTACCGATATGAATCCGAAAACCTGACGGAATGGTCATACGGTGGTATATTCGCCACCGCAGGCGCCGGAGATGGGACGGTCTGGGAATGCCCCTCCCTCCATGAAACGGATCCGGCCCCCATCCTTTTGCTGTCCCCCGAAAACATAGACGGCGTCATACAAAAATCCCTCTATTTTTTCGGGGAAAAAAGGGCGGACACCTTTTATCCCACCGGCAGAAGGGAAATTGATTACGGCTGTGATTATTATGCCGCCCAGTTTTTTCAATCCCCGGACGGCCAGACGCTGGTCAATGCCTGGATGCATAAATGGGATAACGACCATCTAACCAGAAGGGACGGGTGGATTGGGGCCATGACCACCCCCAGGACTTTTTTTTGGGAACCCGGCGGAAAAATAAAAGGGGAATTTTTAAATTCCCTGAAAAATTTGCGGAAAAACAAAAGCGTTTTGCAAAACATAAAGCTGGGGCCTTCCCGCAATTATCCCCTGGCAGGGGAAAAGACAAGCTTCTGGATGGAAATTTTTCTGGAATGGAACCACTGGCAGGGAACCTGCTTTGAGATCGGATTGTTGACGGACGGAACCGAAAAGAGCGGCTTATGGATCCGCTTTGAAAAAAACCTAAGCCGCCTGATCATCGAAAACCACACGGCAGACCACCAGCAATGCCACCGCCTCCTTCCCCTTGAACCCGGCTTTTGGCGCCAAAATCTGCACATGGATATTCTTGTGGATGTAAGCTGTGTGGAATTTTCGGTAAACGAAGAAATTTTCGTCACGGACTGCGTATACCCTGCCCAATACGATAAGGGAATACATTTTTGTAAAAGCGACCGGACGCCGGAAGCTTTCCAAGTTGTACTCTATGACATGGAACCGGCACAATTTTCCTTCCAAATGGAGGCATAACGAAAGCGCCACTACCGGTATATGGCAGCTTATCGGGAAAACAGTTCCCCCGCCTTTTGCATCCGTTCTGCGGCAGGCACGTGAAACTGTTATTCAGCTGCCGCAGACGGTTACCACTGTTACGATTTTTTTTAAATTTTACTTGCTAAAACTTGTCTAAGTGTGTTATAATATGCCTTGTCAGTCCGAAAGGATTGCAAATAGGGGCATAGTTCAAAGGTAGAACAGCGGTCTCCAAAACCGTCGATGTGGGTTCGATTCCTACTGCCCCTGTTTTTTTATTCCCGCGGGCAATGAGGAAAATAGCCATGCTTGCATGGCTATTTGACGAATGCCGCGAGGGTCAAAGACCCTACTGCTTTGCAGCGTTGCAATCTTGATACCCCGTTGCTTGCAGTAGGGTCTTTGATTTCCAAAACCGTATACCCTAACCGAAACAGTCTCCTTTGGGATACAAAGCCTTGGGGCGCCTCAATTCTGCATCCGGATCTGTTCTTCCTGAATCGGCGTATATTTTATCAGACGCATGCCGTCAAGCCTTTCCCGGCGCATGTCTACCCCGGAAATCTGGTGATTTCCATAAGTGGTGTAATAATAAATTCCTTTTGTGGCGTTACAGCAGGAGGTGTACGTGGTAATTTCATATTTTCCGTCCCCTATGTCACAGCACCCCCTCTGTTGTGCGACCGAGCCCATAATATGGAAAAACTGGCTGACACTCTCCACATCGGTATCCCCCGATACAGAATTCATCTTTACAAATGCCGCCCTCACAAACCTGGATTGGGAGGACAAATCCCCCGGAAGCCCCATGGCCCCCATTCCCCGGCTGTAAGTGGTAAGCTTTAGTTTATCGGAAAAACAGTTTTTCGGGGCCCTCGGGGACAGATACATATAATTGTTAAGCTGAAACATCTGTTCCTGAAAAGGCGGATTGTTTGTCAGGATTCCCACCGGGTTCTCATAAACCTGCATGCCTCCTGCCGTCGCCTCCACCGTGACCGCCCCCTTACAGTCCGCAATGATCCAATGCAGCTGGGCCGGGGGAAATTTTTCACTGAAGGGAGTATTGACCAGATTGGTCTTTTTCAGCAGCGCACCCGCCTCCCCTACCGTCGCGCACTGTCCAAGAATCCATGGTATGAATTCAAACTGGGCAATGTTATCCATCCCCTCTGCATTTTCATAGTATTTCGCATTCCCGACAAAATTAAGGCCGGCCATTCCAAGCCCTTTTTCATTGACCGCATCATAATAGAGCGGGTAATCGTCCACCACATGCGCCATACCGATCATGGCATAATGTTTTTTCATAAGTCCCATATCCCGGAAACTAAAGCAGTAATTTCGGGGGGTTATCGTAATGTCGTCCCCATAGGAAAAATCGTAGTCCAGTGTGCGTCCAAAATAAAAATCTTTTGTGCAATAGGTTGCTGCCGTACACATACCCTGCCTCCTTCTTCCCACCGGTAATATGTGGGTCTCCATAAAATAAAAAACCCTTGAAAAATTCTTCAAGGGTCTTTCATCGGAGTGACAAGACTTGAACTTGCGGCCTCTTCGTCCCTAACGAAGCGCTCTACCACCTGAGCCACACCCCGATCTCGTCTCAATCAGACATCTGATATCATACCCCAAACTTCCAAAGAAGTCAATACCCATTTCAAAATTTACGCGGAAATCGTAACAGTCCAGACAGGCCTGCACTGTTACGCTATATCTGATGCTCCGCCTGTCATTTCGGGCCCCCGGCTTCGGCCAGCTTATATTTTTCCCTATAAGCATTGTACTTTTTTTGGAAGCTTGCATTGTCTTTTCTCAAATCCCGCAGGGATTCATGAATATTCATATTATGTCCGGCGCTGTCCAGAATCCCCCCTGCTATATTGGAGCAATGGTCAGAAGTACGCTCCAGGTCGGTAAGAATATCCGACCAGACAAATCCTGCGTCAATGGAGCAGCTTCCCTGCTGCAGCCGCAGAATATGCCGTGTCCTGATTTTCTCCTTTAGGACGTCAATCACCTGTTCCAGTGGTTCCACATTTTCTGCGGCACTTACATCGTTTTCCAAAAAAGCATGCAGGGAAATTTCAAGAATTTCGCACACGGCTGCAGAAATCACGTGAAACTCTTCTTTTGCCGCCTCCGTAAATCCCATCCCCCTTTCCTTAAGTTCCTCTGCAGACTCCAAAAGATTGACGCCATGATCGGCAATACGTTCAAAATCACCGATCGCCTTTAGCAGCTTCGCAGCCTCCGCACTGGCAGTCTCACTGATCTGCCTTGCACTTAAACGGACCAGATAGGTGCCAAGGATGTCCTCATAATGATCCGTCAAATCCTCCTTTTTACGGATCCCATCCGCAAGCGCTTCCGAGTAAGCTTCCAGGGAAACCAGTCCCTGCTTTAGCACATCCACAGCCGTAACCGCCAGTTGTGCCGCAACCTCATTACAACGCTCCATTGCAATGGACGGCGCCGCCAGAAGCCGCCCGTCAAGTTCCGTCCGGTTTTCCGTTTCCCGCCCGTCGCGGATCAGCACATTCACCAGCTTTTCCAATCCCCCTGTCACCGGCAGCATTAATATGGTACACAAAAGGTTGAACACCGTATGTGCGGCTGCAATCCCAAACAAAGAAGCGGCATCGTACAAAAAGGACGGCGCAAAAAGATATTTTACAAGGCAGAACACCGACAGCCATACCGTGGTTCCGATTACGTTAAACAGCAGATGTACCATTGCGGCCCGTTTTGCATTTTTGTTTGCTCCCACGGAAGAAATCACTGCCGTAACGCAGGTGCCGATATTCTGCCCCATAATAATCGGAACCGCCGCACCGTAAGACACCTGTCCCGAAACCGCCAATGCCTGTAAAATCCCCACAGATGCAGAACTGGATTGTATGGCGGCGGTAAGCACGGCCCCTGCAAGCACCCCCAAGACCGGATTTGCAAACAGGAGAAACAGGTTTTGGAATGCCGGCATATTTCCCAGCCCGGAAACTGCCCCTGCCATGGTTTCCATCCCGAACATCAGCGTCGCAAAACCAAGCAATACGGTTCCGGTGTCTTTCTTTTTCGTACTTTTGCAAAACAGATAAAACAGGATACCGATAAACGCAAGAAAGGGGGTAAACGAGGACGGCTTTAACAGCTTTACAAACAGATTGCCGCTCTCAATCCCCGCAAGGCTTAAAACCCACGCCGTAACGGTCGTCCCGATATTTGCGCCCATAATGACATTGACCGCCTGCCTAAGGGTCATGAGCCCGGAATTCACAAAACCCACCACCATAACCGTGGTGGCGGACGAACTTTGGATTACCGCCGTCACACCGATCCCCGTTATCAGCCCGGCACCTTTCCCCGTCGTAAGTTTTCCGATCACACTGCGAAGCCTGCCGCCTGCCCTGCGCTCCAATGCCTGCCCCATAACGCTCATCCCAAACAAAAACAGACTTAATCCCCCGACCAGAGTCAACCCCTGAAATATATCCATCGCCTTTACTCCCCTTGACCTATCACCCAAATGCTTTCGCGCTATTTCCAGTATCCCCCAATACCAACGCCCTATACGAAACGCCCCTCACTCCTGCATCATGTTCTCATACCCGTGAATAGTAATACTCCCCTTACGGATTTCCATGGAAATTTTTGTTTGCTATTGAAATGGCGGGAATAATTTATTATAATAGCGGAGAGACAAAATCTTCGAGGAGGGAATATAAAATGTTTAAAGGTAAATCCATTTACACCGTTGTCCTCACGGCATTTGCAGTTATTCTATTGCTTTTTTCCGGCAATATCCGGACGCATGCCGCTGCAACGGCAACCTTGCAGTCCGCCCTGATACAGGGCAGTCAGGTCGTCGTCTCCGGCACCTGCTCCGTTACATCCGAGGACGGTATCCTGCACCTGTACGCGCAGGAAACTTACATGACCGGCGCGCAGGGCGTGGAAGTTGCACAGGCTCCCAACGGAACCGCTATATTTACCTTTCCGTTAAATAAGAACACCGCCAACAGCAACCTATTCAAAAAATTTACCATCGTGGCCATCAAAAACGGCGTGCCCACGGCAGTCTCCAATTCCGTCTACATCACCAATCCGGAAGCGGCGGCTGGGCACACGACGCCGAGGCGCGACGGCGGCATTAAGGGGATGCTCCCCGCCGCACAGCTTTTAAACGCAAACAACCTAAAAGACCTTGGCGTCAAGCAGGTCACTTATAACCTGCTTCTGGGCCGCATCACCAACGGCGGCGGCATCAACTACCAATATAACGGGAAGACCTATAGCTTCAATTCCAGTTATGTGGCGGAATACGACATTGTGGCAAAACGGATGAATGCACAGGGCATTCAGGTCACTTTCATCATTTTAAACGACCTTGGCGCAGACCAAACCCTGATTCACCCCCTGTCCCGGGGCGCAGCCGCCAACTACTATGCCTTAAACGCTGCGGACCAGGCAGGCGTGGAGAAGTTGGAGGCCGTGGCTTCCTTTCTTGGACAGCGCTACTCCAACACCGGCAACGGAACCGTGGATAACTGGATTGTGGGGAACGAGGTCAACGCCCGCAACCCGTGGAATTTTATGAACACCGGCAACATCAACCAGTATGCGGCAGAATACGCCAACGCGTTCCGCATCCTCTACAACGGTATCAAATCCGAGAACGGCAACGCACAGGTTTACGTGGCCACCGACCAGCAGTGGGCGGTCGCTTCCGGCCCTTCCTACTTTGGTTCCCGGCCGTTCCTGGTAGCCTTCAACGATTATGTAAAAGCACAGGGTAACATTGACTGGCGGCTTTCCAGCCACCCCTACAATGTGCCCCTGTATGATCCCAATAACTGGACGCCTACCCGGTATGCGACCCATGCCCAGAACTCCAGATACGTGACCATGCAGAACATCGACGTCATCACGGACTTTTTGTCCCAGCCGGAACTTTTGTCCCCCACCGGGGCAGTCCGCACGGTCAAGCTCTCCGAAGTGGGATACACCTCCAGCGTCGGGGAAGAGCAGCAGGCAATCGCTGTCACTTACGCATTTTTGCAGGCCATGAGCAACAAATACGTGGACGGCCTGATCATTTCCCGCGAACTGGACGATGCCTCCGAAATCGCACAGGGACTGGCAGTAGGCGTGCTTGCCCCCGACGGCAGGCATAAACTGGCATACGAATACTACAAACATGCCGGGGATCCCAATTACCTGGCGCAGGCATCTGCCCTTGCAGGCGTGGATCTGACCAGCCGCATCACCCTGCGGTAAGCATGCGGTTACGGCTTTTGGCCCGCCGCAAAATTGCATTATCAGACATTGTATTTGCACCGGATATGGATGATTCTCAAATCCATATCCGGTTTTTTGGTACAAGCGCAGACCCTGCCTTTACATCCTCGCCGCCATCAGGCTGCTGGAGGAATACCGCCGCAGCCCCCGGTAAAAAACAAACACGGCAACCGTCATCAAAAGCGCCGCATATCCTACCACCTCCAACAGGGCATGCGGCTCAAAAGCCGCTATGACATGCACCGGCTGGTAAATGGCCATCCCCACCGGAATGACGCGGTAGAGCAAAAACCTGACCGGCCCCTCAAAAATACCGTCGGGATAGGTGGCAAAGCTGATCATGCCATTCACCAGATTGTTCTGCAGCACATCGGCCCGCACAAACCAAAACGACAGGCTTCCCAACAAAAGGGCAAACGCTATGATGACCACCGCCCCCGTCACCGTAAACAAAAGGAACAGGCAAAATCCCCCAAAGCCGCACCCGGAGAGGCAAAGCAAAAGAAAACCATAGACAACATCCCCGATGGCCGAAGCGCTGGTGGAGGAGGTCATCACCCCAAGCAGCACGCTTTTGGGCTGCACCAGATACGCATCCAGCTTCCCGTTTATAACCAGTTCCGGGAGGGAAAATACCCGCGCAAATAAAACATGGGACAATCCATGGCTGCTGGCCGCCAATCCCCACAAAATCAAAATCTCCCGCATGGTGTAGCCGCCCACATCCTCCCGCAGGGAAAGCAGGATCGTCCACTGTATCAGAAACGTGGCATTATTGAGCACCATAAAAAGGATGTTGGAAAGAAACGTGACTTTGTTGAGCATCTCCCGCATAATATTATACTTCACCGAAAGCAGGCAGACCCGCACCTGGTTTTTAACCACCGTTAACATAGAGCTTCTTCACTCCCTTCCTGTAAAGAAAACACAAAAGCACACCCCCTGCCGCAAGATAAACCGACTGGGCCAAAAGGATTTCCCCAAATGTATCCGCCCCAAAATCCACCAGCAGTTTTGCCGGACCGTAGCACACCGTATATACCGGAGTGAGTTTCAAAACCGGCTGCAGGGCCGCCGGAAATATCTCCATGGGAAAAATCGTCCCCACCACCAAAATCAGCTTATCATAAAGCCATTGAAAGGGAACCGAATCCTCTACCCAAAAAGAAAGCAGGCTGATGCACAGCTTAAAGACTCCGTTAATGGTAACGCCCAGCATGACGGCCAGCGCCACAGCCAATAAACCCACCGGATGCATCCTATGCAGGCCGCCCACCATCCCGGTTCCCACAAGCGCGGCAAACGCTACATACAGGGGAAGCTGTATGCTCCATTCCCCGGTATACTTTGCCAGAATGTAGAGCGGATAATGATACGGTTTATTTACCATATAGGCGATATTGCCGCTCCTAATATCCGCTGCGGCCTGCCGGGATACGGTGGCTGACCGGGCGCCGAACCAAATGGTCTCCGTGGCAATGACATACCATATCATCTGCTCCTTTGTGTATCCGGCAATCAGGCTTCCTGGACTCTGGTACATATACCGCCACAGGTGCACCATCACGAAAATCATGATAAAATAACTGCAAAACCCCATGGTAATCTGCAGCGCATACTGCAGGTTTTCCATGAGCACGGCTTTGTAAATGATCGCGTATTTTTTCATGATGCTTCCGGTCTCCCCCCTTCCGACTGGTAAATTTCCATAATTACCTTTTCCAGCGAAACGTCGCCGCCCTTCAAATGCGCCGTGGAATCATCCAACACGATTTTTCCGTGGTTTACAATGACAATGCGCTGGCAGAGCTTTTCGATATCCCCCACATCATGGCTGGTCAAAAATACGGTGGTATCCATTTCCCTATTCATCCGCCGGATCAGGGAACGGACATTTTCTTTAACCACCGGATCCAGTCCGATCGTCGGCTCATCCAAAAACAATACCCTGGGCCTGTGGATCAGGGATGCCGCCATCTCGCACCGGATACGCTGCCCAAGGGAAAGGCTGCGGACCGGCGTATCCATCAAATCCCCCAGTTCAAATACATCCTCCAATTCGCGGATACGCATTCTCGCTTCCCGGCCGGGAATGTCATAAATTGCCCCGAAAAAGAGGAAATTGTCATAGGGCGTCAGGTGCGTCCAAAGCTGTTCCTTTTGCCCGAACACCGTCCCGATCTCATAGGCAAGCTGCCTGCGCTTTTTTGTCGGGTCGATCCCCAATACCTCCACACTTCCGCTGTCCGGGTAAAGGATTCCTGTCAGCATTTTAATGGTAGTGCTCTTCCCCGCCCCGTTAGGCCCGATAAAGGCAAGGATTTCCCCCTCCTCCACCGTCAGGGAAATTTTGTCTACCGCCCGGATTTCCTCTGCTTTCGGGGAAAAAACGGATTTGATGCTCCCATACATTCCCTTCTCCTTCCGCCTGACCCGGAAGGTTTTGGATAACTCCCTTGCCTTGATCGCTTTCATAATTTACTCCATTTCTGCGCTGCTTTGTTGCGCAAAGCCATAAATGGCTTACGAGTTTGTGGCAAGCAGCGCGCAGACACAAATCTCGCGATTGAAAATTTTAACTTTCAATCTTCCTCCTCCCTCTCGTGCAAAAAATAAAAAAGTGTGCGCGAGTACGCATTACCGTCCTTTTTTTATACGTTAGGGAACGAAGTTTCCTATCGTATAAAAAAAGGAACCGCTGCCATATACACCTTGTGTATATACCATGCGGTTCCTGACTGCCCATTGATTTCCGCATAGCCAAATAAGACTTTCCATCTTACGGCCATGCGCTTACCCCGGTGCTGACCGGGTTTACCTCGTGACCGTTTTATGAAAAATCTGCTGTACCGGCATAATCAACTGCAAAAAATACTGCGCTCCCAAAAACATAACTTCTCTCCTGTCACTGTCTGTAAATTTTTGTTAGCATATCACAACACCGTTCCAAATGCAAGCCTTTTATTTCAAAAAACTGTCCTCCCCCTCCGGCAGCACCAGCCCCATGATAATTCCCACCACGGCTGCCAGCGCAAGGCCGGAAACCGTCACGGTATCCGTAATCGGAATGCTGTCGCAGCCAATTCCCAGTACCAGAATGATCGCCGCCGTCAAAAGATTCCTGCTGTTCCCGAAATTGAGACGGGCATTGATCAGGATACGGATGCCCACCGCTGAGATCATCCCGTAAAGCACGATACTGATGGCCCCGGTCACCGGCGAAGGAATGCTGGTGATAAAACCGCCGAACTTCCCGACTATCCCCAATACCATGGCAAAGCAGGCTGCAATGCGGATGACGGAAGGGTCGTACACCTTGGTCACCGCCAGCACGCCCGTATTTTCCCCGTAGGTGGTATTGGCCGGGCCGCCGAGCAGACCCGCAAGGGCAGTGGCCAGACCGTCCCCCAGCAGGGTGCGGTGTACGCCGGGATCCTCAAAGAAATTCTGCCCCACCACCGCGCCATTGGTGGTGATATCCCCCACGTGCTCGATCATGGTAACGACCGCAATCGGGGCAACCGCCATGATCGCATCCAGCCGAAATGTCGGCGGACACAAAAGCTGCCTGTAAATATCCGGATCCAGAAAGGAAACCCAATGCGCGTTTTGCACTGCCGTAAAATCACAAAATCCCATGGGGAGACAAACCAGATAGCCGACAATGATGGCAAATAAAATCGGCATCAGGTTAAAAATTCCCTTTGCCCAGACAGAGACGACAATGACAGTGACTAAAATGGCCAGCGTCACCACAATGGATTTCATGCTAAAGGCCCCATTGTAATAAAACGCACTGCTGATTGCGGATGCGGACAGCCGCAGCCCAATGACAATAATGACCGGCCCCGTAACGATGGGCGGAAGCAGCCGGTTTACCTTTTCATAGCCGAAAATTTTGATCAGCAGGGCAAAGACCACATACACCAGTCCCGCTACGATCAGGGCCCCTTTGAGTGCCGCCAGACGTTCCAAATATTGGGGATCCCCCATCCTTGCGCCGCCCAAAACGGCCATAATACCCGCCATAAAAGCAAAACTGGAACCCAAAAACACGGGAACCTTCCTCTTTGTTACCAGATGGAACAAAAGCGTCCCCAGCCCTGCACAAAACAGGGTGATGGAGACATTGAGTCCCGTCAACGTGGGCACCAGCACCGTGGCCCCAAACATTGCCAGCGTGTGCTGGATTCCCAGAATGATCTTCTGGCCTTTCGTTCTTTCCCTCATTTTTTACTCCATTTCTGCGCTGCTTTGCTGCGCAAACACAAATCCTACGATTGAAAATATGAATTTTCAATCTTCTCCTCTATAAGAACCATCTTTTGGCTTACTTCTTCATCGTATAATCTGGATCTGCCGGGTATCCGCCCCGCAGCTTCTGCATCCCCCTCTGCACTGCGTCCTTGGAATTTTTCCAATCCGCATCCTTATTTAAGTAATCAAACTTCTCAATCAACCAGTCGATATCTGCGGACATGCGCTCCATATTCCGCTGCATCACCGCAAAAATGTCGGAATAAAAACCCGCTTTTTCCTTATCGGAAAGGCGCGTGTCGGCGCCGCTGCACAGATCCCCGAAATGGTGCAGGCAAAATCCTTTTCCGTTTTTCACTTTTTCCACAAATGCAGGATCATTTTTGTATAGATAATAGAACGTGTCCAGATACCGCTCATATTCGCTTTTGAAGCGGTCACAGATATAACAGGTTTGCTCTTTTTGCACCACCCACTGGCCGACAGGGTTGGACTGGGCGGATTTGCGCAGCCGGTCCGCCATGGTGGTCTTTCCCGGCTTAAACTGTTTAAACTGTCCTTCCATCTCCCTAAGCAGCTTCTTATAATAGGTCTTTAAAATCCAGCCGTTGCCCAGCGTATTGCCGTAGTCAAACATCTTCTGCATATGCGCCCGGCAAAACCCCTCCTTGTCCGTCTCGTCCCGGACATCGCTCTCCATATAGGAAGCGCAGGATCCCAGCACAAAATCCATGAGATTTTGCTCCACACTCCGTTCAATATAACAAAACGGACATTCGTCGTTGGCGTTTACCGCATCGTTTAGCGGTATCGTATACAGCTTCTCTTTCATTCCCCGTCTCCTCCTTTTGCCCGGCCGCCGCCATGCATATGCTGCAGCATATCAATATAAAAGCAAATTTCCTGATACAGCCCCTCCGGCGTAAAATCATGGCGTTGTGACATCTGCGCCGTAATCCCCTCTATCGTGTAGCGCATCAGCAGGCCAATCCGCTCCATACTGCCGATTCCCGCAAACACACTGTAATCCGCCTGCATGGCATAAGCGCGCATCTGCTCCTCATAATCCATGCGTTTCTCTGCAGTCAGGGCAGCCGCCTCGCTGCACTCCTCCTTCATGCCCCTGTTTAAAAACTGCTGCATATAAGGATAAATCCGCATCACCTGCATTTTCGCCCGTTCCATCTGTCTGGTCAGGGCAAAAAAGTCCGTCTCCAGCCGGTCCACCTCCCGCGAAAATTCCAACAGCATGAACCGGACACTGTAGCCGAACAGAAAGCCATAAAGACCCAGCTTGCTCGTAAAATAATGAAAAAGAAGGCCCTTGCTGATACCCGCTTCCCGGACAATCTCATCCGTGCTTGCATGCCGGTAGCCGCCCTTTGCAAACACCTTGAGGGCGGCATTGATCATCCGGTCCTGCTTTTCCTGCTTCAAATCAAAAAATTTGTCATTCATGAATCCCCCGCACCCCATTTCAAAAACCGGCATACCGCCATCATTTATCTTAGCATATCAAAGGTCTGTGTTCAACCGTTAAGTTTAGACTTTTTTAATACATAGTCCCCTTTTCATTTCCGTAAAATAGTATTAAAATAGAGAAAAAACATGTGGAGGGATACTATGGCCAAAAATTTTCGCAAATTCCTTGCTTTTGCAGTCGCAGTGGGCGCGGCGGCAGGCACGTATTACTATTTCCGGAATAAAAAAGATGATGACAACCAAGAAAGCGACGCTGCCAGACAGGAGCCGTCCCCGGAGGAGGAAAGCGCCTTCGAGGATCTGGAATTCGACGACGGCGAATTTGACGACGATGATTTTGAGGATGAGAGCGAATCCTCCAAGCACAACGCGTCCCCCGTCTTCTCCAAAGGAACCAACGAGCAGGGACACACTTATGTGACATTGGATCTAAAGGCTGCCCAGGAAAAGGCTGCCATGCTTAGGGATAACGTAGTCAGCAAGGTAGGGGAAACCGTCACCAAAATCAAATCCAGCAGCGAATATGAAACCGTCAGCGGCAAGATTTCCGAGACCGTGGACAAATTCCGCAGCAGTGAGGAACTTCATGAAGTAAACGAACATCTGGAAAACACGATTCATAAAGTCAAAGAGGCCACGGAAAGCGCGGCGGAACGTCTCAACGAAAAGATCAGCGAGAGCCGGTCCCCCGAATATGTCACGCTTACCCCGGATCCTGCCGCCGAACCCTCCAAGACCGTAGCCGACACGGTGGAGACTGTCAGCGGTGCAGTCGCAGACGCGGTGGAGGACACCATGCACGCTGTCACGGACGGCCTTGACAAGACGGAATCCTCCGGGCACTAAAGGGATCTGTCCTTTGCCGGAGGCCTTGGAATAG
>CARDPF010000035.1 GCA_948960675.1 uncultured Eisenbergiella sp. | reverse complement strand
ACAGTTCAGACAGGTCTGCGCATTTACTGCGCAGACCGTGAGAATACGTGGTGGTAGCAAGCATCCGCCCCATCGCGTAGCGATTTTAATGGGCGGATGCAGTAACAGGGCAGACTTGTCTGAACTGTTACGAGTGGCTGACTGACAGTAACAAAAGGCGGTAAAAAAGGCTTTCTTTTTTTACCGCCTTTTGTTACAATATGGCATGTGTATACTGAAGGCAGGAGGAAACGGATTTGAACATGGATGTACTTTTTAATGCTTTGCCGGGAGCCTGTGCCCAGGGACTGATTTGGGGAATCATGGCCATCGGCGTCTATCTCACTTACAAAATATTGGATCTGGCCGACCTTACGGTGGACGGGACGATGTGTACCGGAGGCGCGGTCTGTGTCATGATGATGCTCAACGGCCATTCGGTAGGTGTTTCCCTTTTCTGTGCGTTTTTGGCCGGTATGCTGGCAGGGCTTGTCACCGGCGTATTTCACACGGCGATGGGGATTCCGGCAATTTTGGCCGGAATATTGACACAACTGGGGCTGTATTCCATCAATCTGCGCATTATGGGGAACAAGGCGAATCAAGCCATCAGCGTGGACAAATATGACCTTTTGGTTTCCCTGCGCTATGTGAAAGGGGTGGCTTTTTACAAAAACACGATTTTGGTTGCAATTGTTGTCACCGCAGTCCTGATCGGGATTTTGTATTGGTTTTTCGGGACGGAACTTGGCTGTTCCATCCGTGCTACCGGTTCCAACCAGAACATGGCGCGGGCACAGGGAATCAATACGGATTTTACAAAGATTCTGGGCCTGATGCTTTCCAACGGTATAGTGGCGTTTGCCAGCGGGCTGTACGCACAGTACCAGGGCTTTGCGGACGTGAACGCGGGACGGGGCGCCATTGTGATCGGCCTCGCGGCCGTTATTATCGGCGAAGTGGTTTTCGGGAAAATCAGCAGGAATTTTGCATTCCATCTGCTTTCGGTGGCATTGGGGGCGATTCTTTACTATCTGGTGATTCAGGTGGTGTTGTGGCTGGGGCTCAATCCCAATGACTTAAAGCTTTTGTCGGCTTTGGTAGTCGCGGTATTTCTGGCAATTCCCCATATTAGGCAAAGGTATTTTGCGAAACCTGTGAAAAAAGGAGGTGCGGGCCGTGCTTGACATCCGTGAAATCAGCAAAACATTCAATCCCGGGACCGTGAATGAGAAAACGGCGCTGGACGGTCTTTCGCTTCAGCTGCAGGAGGGGGACTTCGTGACGGTGATCGGGGGAAACGGCGCGGGAAAGTCCACCATGCTCAATGCCGTCGCAGGCGTTTGGCCGGTGGATGCAGGTTCCATAGTCATCGACGGCGTAAATGTAACCAGACTGGCCGAACATAAGAGGGCAAAATACTTGGGCCGTGTGTTTCAGGATCCGATGACGGGTACGGCGGCCAGCATGCAGATCGAAGAGAATATGGCGCTGGCTTTACGCAGGGGGAAGCGCCGCACATTGAAAATCGGCATTACTGGACGGGAGCGGGATTTGTATAAGGAGCAGCTGCGCATTTTGGAACTGGGGCTGGAGGACAGGCTCACGGCAAAGGTAGGACTGCTTTCCGGCGGGCAAAGACAGGCATTGACCTTGCTGATGGCCACACTGCAGCGGCCAAAGCTTTTGCTTTTGGATGAACATACGGCGGCGCTGGATCCCAAGACTGCGGCGAAGGTGTTGGAGGCCACGGACCGCATTGTAAACCGGGACGGCCTGACCACGATCATGATCACCCATAACATGAAGGATGCCATTGCCCACGGAAACCGTCTGGTCATGATGGATGCCGGAAAGATTATTTTCGACGTTTCTGGGGAGGAAAAAAAGAAACTGACGGTGTCGGATCTTCTGCACAAGTTCGAAGAGGTAAGCGGCAGCGAATTTGCAAACGACAGGATGATTCTTTCTTAAACGGCAGCTTGTCCCCAAATGCAACAGGGCGGACACCTGTTTCAAAACGTGATATAAGAGGTTTTCAATTTTTTGGTGAAAAGTACTGGATTTTTGGCGGAAAATGTGAGAAAATAGCATCAGCGTATGGCAGGGTCGTCTGGCTTTATGCGGGCGGTTTTGCCGTCCCTTACTCTACATACATATTGAAAGGAGTTTTCACATGATTTATTCACATGAAGTAGAAGAAATGTGTAAAGTTGCACAGGGCGTAAGCCATGGCTGTGCGCCGATCCCGGAAGAAGCAAAATGGGTGAAGGCAAAAGAAGTAAAGGATATTTCCGGCCTGACGCACGGTATCGGCTGGTGTGCACCGCAGCAGGGCGCCTGCAAGCTGACACTGAATGTCAAGGAGGGAATCATTCAGGAAGCTCTTGTAGAGACAATCGGATGTTCCGGCATGACGCATTCCGCAGCAATGGCGGCAGAGATTCTGCCCGGCAGAACCGTTATGGAGGCGCTCAATACGGACCTTGTATGTGATGCGATTAACACCGCGATGAGGGAATTATTCTTACAGATCGTTTATGGCCGTTCCCAGTCCGCATTTTCCGAGGATGGTCTTCCCATCGGGGCAGGGCTGGAAGATCTGGGCAAGGGTCTGCGCAGCCAGGTCGGCACTATGTATGGCACACTGGCAAAAGGCCCCCGTTATCTGGAGATGGCAGAAGGTTATGTGACGGGAATTGCACTGGATGCAGAGGATCAGATTATCGGTTATAAGTTTGTTAATTTCGGAAAGATGACGGATTTCATGAAGAAGGGTGACGATGCGGCGACCGCATATGAGAAAGCGAGCGGACAGTACGGACGCGTTGCGGATGCGGTGAAGATTATTGATCCCAGAACAGATAAGGTGGAAGAATAACCACAGGGGTTTTTCGTATATAGCACAAGGAGGATGTTGACAAATGGCATTATTTGAATCATATGAAAGACGCATCAAACAGATTGATGCGGTTTTAAACAGCTATGGCATCGCTTCCATCGAAGAAGCGGAGAAGATCACCAAAGATGCGGGTCTGGATGTTTACCATATGGTGGAGAAGATTCAGCCTATCTGCTTTGAGAATGCGAAATGGGCCTATACGGTAGGTGCGGCGATCGCGATCAAAAAGGGATGCCGCAAGGCTGCAGACGCTGCGGCTGCAATCGGGGAAGGCCTGCAGTCTTTCTGCATTCCCGGCTCCGTTGCCGACCAGCGTAAAGTGGGTTTGGGCCATGGCAATCTGGGAAAGATGCTGCTGGAGGAGAGCACGGACTGCTTTTGTTTCCTGGCAGGACATGAGTCCTTTGCAGCGGCAGAGGGGGCAATCGGTATTGCAGAGAAAGCCAACCGTGTGCGTCAGAAACCCCTGCGCGTGATCTTAAACGGTCTTGGGAAGGATGCGGCACAGGTCATTGCAAGAATCAACGGCTTTACGTTTGTGGAGACAGAGATGGATTACTATACGGGTGAAGTGAAGGAAGTATACCGCAAGGCTTACTCAGACGGCCCCCGTGCAAAGGTGAACTGCTATGGCGCAAACGATGTGACGGAAGGCGTGGCCATTATGTGGAAAGAGGGCGTGGATGTTTCCATCACCGGTAATTCCACCAACCCCACCAGGTTCCAGCACCCCGTGGCAGGTACTTATAAGAAAGAGTGTGTGGAGAAGGGCAAAAAGTACTTTTCCGTTGCTTCCGGCGGCGGCACAGGCCGTACCCTGCATCCCGATAACATGGCGGCAGGCCCTGCTTCCTACGGTATGACCGATACGATGGGACGCATGCATTCCGATGCGCAGTTTGCGGGCTCTTCTTCCGTACCGGCCCATGTGGAAATGATGGGTCTGATTGGCGCAGGCAACAACCCGATGGTCGGCATGACGGTATCCGTTGCGGTCGCCGTGGAGGAGGCCAGCAAAGCAGGCAAATTTTGACTGATTTGAGTTAAAAAATGCAAAAATAGCATATAAAAGACACATAAAACGCCATGATTCGTATGAATTGTGGCGTTTTTACAAACAATATCGGCGCATTTTTGCTGAAAATCGGTGGTTGATGCGTGGCAGAGGCATTTTGCGCTCCTACCATAACGAAAAGCGGGAATAAGCGAAAATAAATAAGCCTACCTTGTACTTGGCAGTCGGGTAGGCTTATTGTCTAATCACGGAGGTCAACCACTTTGTGGGCGGTTACTCCTTTTATGCTTAAAATATACCATATTTGCCAGAAAGATTCAAGTCATAAAAGAAAGATAATGCAAGTTAATCTCAGATGCTGAAGTGAAAAGTTTATTTCCCCTTTGAAGTTCCACTTGAACAAATGTGGCATTTAGTTTTACACTCTATATACGGAAGATGCACACAAAACGCGATTTTATCGCGTTTTGGTGCGTGAAGCCCTCGCAAAATCGCGCACAGGGCACGATTTTGACTTCGCGGGATTATGGCTGAACTGTTACCATTGCCCGTGTCGTGTTTTGCCGGGTTGTTGACTTTTAGGCGTCGGTTTAGTATAGTTAAAGATAGTTTGACAGGGTCTATGGAAGTGTCGCAGTTATAAATAGACGTAAAGAAAGGCGGGCATGTAAAATGGAAGAATATGTAAAAGTGGCAGTGGACGCGATGGGCGGGGACAACGCGCCCAAAGAGATTGTCAAGGGCGCGGTGGAAGCGGTGCAGGCGGACAAAAAAATCAAGGTTTTTTTAGTCGGAAAAGAGGAGGCGGTCAGACAGGAACTTTCTTCCCTGCAATATCCTGCCGGTCAGGTGGAGATTGTACCTGCGGGGGAAGTGATTGAGACTGCGGAGCCGCCGGTACAGGCGATCCGCAGTAAAAAGGATTCTTCCATTGTAAAGGGCTTGACGCTGGTAAAAAACGGGGAATGTGATGCCTTTGTGTCGGCCGGAAGTTCCGGTGCGGTACTGGTGGGCGGACAAGTACTGGTAGGACGGAGCAAAGGGGTGGAGAGGCCCCCGCTGGCGCCGTTGATCCCCACGGAAAAGGGGGCTGCGCTTTTGATTGACTGCGGCGCCAATGTGGACGCAAGGCCGTCCCATCTTTTGCAGTTTGCCAAAATGGGCTCCATTTACATGCAGAATATTATGGGAATCCAAAAGCCGAGGGTGGCCATTGTCAATATCGGGGCGGAGGAGGAAAAAGGAAACCTGCTGGTGAAGGAAACCTTCCCCCTGTTAAAGGCGTGTGAGGATATCCATTTTATCGGCAGTATCGAGGCCAGGGACATTCCGGCCGGACAGGCGGATGTCATTGTGTGCGAGGCCTTTGTGGGCAACGTCATTTTAAAGCTGTATGAGGGGGTGGGGGCCACGCTGATTAAAAAGGTAAAAGCGGGTATGATGACATCCCTGCGCAGCAAGGTGGGCGCTCTTTTGGTGAAGCCTGCCCTTAAGGAGACCTTAAAAGCCTTTGACTTGGAGGAATACGGCGGCGCGCCGCTTTTGGGGCTGCGGGGTCTGGTGGTGAAAACCCACGGAAGTTCCAAGGCCGTGGAAATTAAAAATACGGTTTTGCAGTGCAGGACTTTTAAAGAGCAGGACGTAATCGGAAAGATCCGGGCGAGTATGGCGGCGGCAAAGGAAGAAGGCTGATATGGAACTGGAAAAGTTAAAAGAGATCATTGCGGCAGTGCTCAGTGTGGACCCGAAGGAAGTGACGGAGCATACCGGCTTTGTGGATGATTTGTGCGCGGATTCCCTGGATGTATACCAGATCGTGATGGGAATTGAGGAGACTTTCGGAATTGAGATCGCAGCGCAGGATGTGGAGAAAATCACGACGGTGGGAGAGGCCGTGGAACTGATCCGGAGGGCAGAGTCGGTATGAACAGGAATTTGACGGAAAAACAGATTATAGAAGAACTGGAAAGCAAGATTGCATATTCATTCCGGGACAAGAGCCTGCTTAAGCAGGCTCTGACCCATAGTTCCTATGCGAACGAGCTGCGGATCAACCGATTAAAGGATTACGAACGCTTGGAGTTTTTGGGCGACGCGGTGCTGGAACTGGTATCCAGCGATTTTTTATTTCATGAAAACCCCCAGAAGACAGAAGGGGAACTGACCAAGCTGCGGGCATCCATGGTCTGTGAGCCGGCGCTTGCTTATTGTGCCCGGGATTTGGATCTGGGGCGGTATTTGCTTTTGGGAAAAGGGGAGGAGGGCACAGGCGGGCGGAAACGGGATTCCATCATTGCGGATGTGACGGAGGCCCTGATCGGGGCGTTGTATTTAGACGGCGGGATGGATCGTGCGAAGGAATTTATCCGTCGGTTTGTGCTGTCGGATTTGGAAAATAAGATTTTGTTTTATGACAGCAAGACGGTGCTGCAGGAAATGCTCCAGACGGATAACAGCAATCAGTTTGGATATGTGCTAAGGGGGGAGGAAGGGCCGGACCACGATAAGGAATTTTTGGTGGATGCCATATTGGATGGGGAGGTGGTAGGACACGGAAAGGGGCGCACCAAAAAAGCCGCCGAACAGCAGGCGGCCTATCAGACCATTTTATATTTACGCAGGAAGAAAAGGTGACGGTCCAAATTTACCAAAACCGTTTTCCAAAAGGAGTTTTTCATGTATTTAAAAAGCATAGAAGTGCATGGCTTTAAATCGTTTGCCAACAAGATTGATTTTAAATTCCACAACGGGATCACAGGCATTGTAGGACCCAACGGCAGCGGAAAGAGTAACGTCGCGGACGCGGTGCGGTGGGTGCTTGGGGAGCAGCGGATCAAGCAGTTGCGAGGCGCATCCATGCAGGACGTTATTTTTTCCGGTACCGAGACAAGAAAGCCCCTTGGGTATGCCTATGTGGCAATCACACTGGATAACGCAGACCATCAGCTTGCCATCGAATATGACGAGGTGACGGTGGCGAGACGGCTGTACCGCTCGGGTGAGAGCGAATACCTGATCAACAATACCCCCTGTCGGCTCAAAGATGTGAACGAGTTGTTTTACGATACCGGAATCGGCAAAGAGGGCTATTCCATCATCGGGCAGGGACAGATCGACAAAATCTTAAGCGGAAAGCCGGAGGAGCGCAGGGAACTTTTTGACGAGGCGGCAGGCATCGTGAAGTTTAAGCGCAGGAAGGACGCTGCGGTCAAACGTCTGGAATCGGAAAAGCAAAACCTTTTGCGGGTGACGGACATATTGTCGGAACTGGAAAAACAGGTGGAGCCTTTGGAGAAGCAGTCGGAAAAGGCAAAAATTTATTTAAAGAAAAAAGAAGAGCAAAAGGCGCTGGACATCAACGTATTTTTGCTGGAGAGTGAGAAAAGCCGGGCACAATTGTCTGAAGTGCAAAAAAATTACGGAATCGCAGCCGGTGATTTGCAGGAGACGACCAGGAAATACGAAGGGATCAAAGAGGAGTACGAACGGATACAGGGGCAGATCGAACAGCTGGAGAGGCAGATGGAGGAGGAAAGGGCCAGACTGACGGACTCCTCGGTGCTGCGGGGAAAGCTGGAGGGGGAAATTGCCGTTTTGCAGGAACAGATCCGTTCGGTGCACAATAACGAAGGGCATTTGCAAAACCGCAGGGAAACCCCGCAGCAGGAAATTGATACAAGGAATGCAGAAAAGGAAAAGATTTTAAAGGAGCGGGCGGGAATTGACGCAGACTTTGATACGCTTTCCAAAGAGCAGGAAACATCGGTGCAGGCTCTGGAGAAGGTGCAGGAGAGGATTTCTGTGCTCAATGCATCCGTAGAGGAAGGAAAAAATACGATTATCGCTGCGCTCAATGACCGTGCCGCCATCAAATCCCGGATGGGGCGTCTGGATACCATGCTGGAGCAGCTGCAGATTCGCAGGGCACAGTTAAATTCCCGTCTGCTGGGTGCAAAATCGGACGAAGCAGCGCAGGAGGAAAATATCCGGGAACTGGAAGAGGCTTTTGCAGCGGTCAATGAGGAAATCACCGCCTTAAACGACGGGCAGACTGCCATGGAGGAGAGGCTGTCTGGCATGCGGGAGGAACTGGCCGCAAAAGATAAGCAGCTGCGCGATACACAGGTTTTGTACCATCAAAATAAATCCAAACTGGATGCGCTGGGCAACCTGACGGAACGTTATGAGGGCTATGGCGGAAGCGTAAAGCGCGTCATGGAGCAGAAGGAAAAAAATCCCGGTATTATCGGCGTGGTGGCGGACATTGTAAAGGTGGATAAAAAATACGAAACCGCCATTGAGACGGCGCTTGGGGGAAGCATCCAAAATATCGTGACGGATACGGAGGAAACGGCCAAGCGCATGATCGGCTATTTAAAGCAGACCAAGGGTGGGCGGGCGACTTTCCTGCCGCTTACCAGCATCAAAAACGCGCCGGATTTTAAGCAGCGGGAGGTGCTTTTGGAAAGCGGTGTGCTGGGGCTTGCCCATACCCTTGTCACCACAAAGGATGCCTATGTGGATGTGGCAAAATCTTTGCTTGGCAGGATCGTGGTGGCCGATCACGTGGACAACGCTGTGCGGCTGCAGAAAAAATATGGCTATAGCCTGCGGATCGTGACGCTGGAGGGGGAACTTTTGGTGCCCGGCGGCGCCATCAGCGGCGGAACCTTTAAAAACAGCAGTAACCTGCTGGGCAGGCGCCGGGAAATGGAAGAACTGGAAGCGAAGGTGAAAAAGAGCCTGCAGCAGGTGGATGTACTATTGGACGACATTGAGCAGACCAAAAAGCGGCGCAATAAGCTGCGCATGGAACTGGAGGAGGCAAAGGCAAAGCTGCAGGAGGCCTTTATCCGGCAGAATACCGCCCGGCTCAATGTGCTTTCCGCGCAGGAAAAAAAGTCCCAGACCGAGGCAGGATTTGACTCCTTAAAGCAGGAGGAGGCCGGAATCGGGGCGCAGGTTTTGGATATCAAAAGCCAGAAAGAACAAATTCTTTTGGAATTGTCCGATTCGGAATCGCTGGAAAAAGATACGGAGGAAAAAATTGCGGCTTTTCAGGGGGAACTGGAGGAAAAGCGCAGGGAGGAATCCGCCTGTACGGCCGTTTTGAACGAGCAGGAGGTGCGGATGGAGAAAATCCGCCAGCAGCTTGGGTTTTACCAGTCCAACGAGGATAGGCTTTCCCGGGAGGCTGACCGCTACCGGGAGGAACTGGAGGAGGTTTTAGCCGGGATTTCGGGCGGAAAGGAGGACATTGCCCGCAAGGAAAAGAACATTGAGGAACTTAGAAAGACGATCACGGCTTCCGATACCACCCAGGATGAGGCACAGAAAAAGCTGGCAGAGGATACGGTCCAAAAAGAAATTTTGTCAGCCAAACAGAAAAACTTTTTTGCCGAGCGGGAGGAACTTGCCGGGCGCATGGGGGCGCTGGATAAGGAGGTTTACCGGTTAAACGCCCAGAGGGAGCGTTTGGAGGAATCCATTGAGGGACAGATCAATTACATGTGGGACGAGTATGAGATCACCCTGCGGGATGCCATGGCCCTTAGGGATGAGACGATGACGGATCTTGCGCAGATGAAAAAAGAAGCTGCGGCCTTAAAGGATGCCATCCGGAAATTGGGGGACGTAAACGTAAATGCCATTGAGGATTACAAAAACCTGATGGAACGCTACGGCTTTTTAAAAACCCAGCACGACGATCTGGTGGAGGCGGAAAAAACGCTGTCCAATATTATCGTGGAACTGGACGAAGCCATGCGCCGGCAGTTTAAAGAGAAATTCGCCGAGATCGGCAGGGAGTTTGACAAAGTGTTCAAGGAGTTGTTCGGGGGCGGAAAGGGAACCCTGGAACTGATGGAGGACGAGGACATTTTGGAGGCGGGAATCCGTATCATTGCGCAGCCTCCGGGGAAAAAACTGCAGAATATGATGCAGCTTTCCGGAGGGGAAAAGGCGCTGACCGCCATAGCGCTTTTGTTTGCCATCCAGAACTTAAAGCCATCGCCCTTTTGCCTTCTGGACGAGATTGAGGCAGCCCTGGACGACAGCAACGTGGGGCGTTATGCGAAATACCTGCATAAGCTGACGGCGCATACCCAGTTTATCGTCATCACCCACCGGAGGGGAACCATGGAGGCGGCGGACCGGCTATACGGCATTACCATGCAGGAAAAAGGCGTCTCCACCCTGGTGAGCGTAAATTTGATTGACAAAGACCTGACGTGACGGTAGTTTTTGGGGGAAAGGAGGGGAAAATGGGAGAAGAAAAAAAAGGATTTTTTGCCAGACTCAAGGATGGGCTGACAAAGACAAGAAACAATATCGTGAGCGGGATTGATTCCATTTTTTCAGGTTTTAGCGATATCGACGAGGATTTTTACGAGGAACTGGAAGAAACCCTGATTATGGGGGATTTGGGCGTCAACGCGACCAGCGATATTTTGGAAAGGCTGCGGAAACAGGTGAAGGAGCAGGGAATCCGGGAGCCAAAGGCCTGCAGGCAGCTGTTGATCGACGGTATCCGGGAACAGATGTATGTGGGGGAAACCGCTTATGAATTTGAACACTGCCAGTCGGTGGTTTTGGTGATCGGCGTAAATGGTGTGGGAAAAACCACTTCCGTTGGCAAGCTTGCCGGAAAGCTGAAAAGCCAGGGGCGCAGGGTGCTGATTGCGGCGGCGGATACCTTCCGGGCGGCCGCAGGGGAGCAGCTGGCAGAGTGGGCCAACCGGGCCGGTGTGGACATTGTGGGCGGCAGGGAAGGATCGGATCCGGCAAGTGTCATCTATGATGCGGTAAGCGCTGCGAAGGCCCGCCATGTGGACGTGCTGTTATGCGATACTGCAGGGCGTCTGCACAACAAGAAAAACCTGATGGAAGAATTAAAAAAGATGAACCGTATCATTGACCGTGAATTCCCGGGCGTTCACCGGGAAAATTTGGTGGTTTTGGACGGCACTACGGGGCAGAACGCGCTGGTGCAGGCAAGGGAATTTGCGGAGACGGCAGACCTGACAGGCATCATTTTGACGAAGATGGACGGAACGGCAAAGGGCGGTATTGCGGTCGCCATCCAGTCGGAACTGCATATTCCGGTGAAATATATCGGGATCGGGGAGGGCATCGACGATTTGCAGAAGTTTGACGCGGACCAGTTTGTGAACGCGCTGTTTGACGTAAGGGAGGGGAAAAATGCTGACGCTGGATAAGTTTGAGGAAGCTTCCGAGGTGGTAAAAAAAGTAACGCTGGAGACAAAGCTGATCTACAGCGATCATTTGAGCCAAATGACCGGGGCAAGGGTCTATTTAAAACCGGAAAACATGCAGTTTACAGGCGCTTACAAGGTGCGGGGCGCCTATTACAAAATGAGCACGCTTTCGGAGGAGGAACGCGCAAAAGGCGTGATTACGGCTTCCGCCGGAAACCATGCCCAGGGGGTTGCCTATGCGGCCAAATGCTATGGCGTAAAAGCGACCATCGTCATGCCTACAGGCACGCCGCTGATTAAAGTGAACCGCACCAAGGGCTATGGCGCGGAGGTGGTATTGTACGGGGACGTTTATGACGAGGCCTGTGCAAAGGCCTATGAGCTTGCGGAGGAACATGGGTATACCTTTGTGCATCCCTTTGACGATTTGGCGGTGGCCACCGGACAGGGAACCATTGCCATGGAAATCATCAAGGAGCTTCCCCTGGTGGATATCATTTTGGTTCCCATCGGGGGCGGCGGCCTGGCAACCGGCGTATCCGTTTTGGCCAAGCAGCTCAATCCCAAGATCCGGGTGATCGGCGTGGAACCCGCCAATGCCAATTGCCTGCAGGAATCCCTAAAGCAGGGAAAGGTGACGACCCTGAACAAGGTGGCCACCATTGCGGACGGCACGGCCGTAAAGACGCCGGGGGAAAAGATTTTCCCTTATCTGCAGAAAAACCTCGACGATATTGTCACGGTGGAGGACGCGGAACTGGTTGGCGCCTTTTTGGACATGGTGGAAAACCATAAGATGGTGGTGGAAAATTCCGGGCTGTTGACGGTTGCTGCCTTAAAGCATCTGGATGGTATCAGGGGGAAAAAGGTGGTGTCCATTTTGAGCGGCGGCAATATGGATGTGATCACCATGTCCTCGGTGGTACAGCAGGGGCTGATATTGCGCAACCGCATCTTTACCGTATCCATCCTGCTTCCCGATAAGCCGGGACAGCTGCATAAGGTATCCGGTATCGTTGCCAACGCCAACGGCAACGTCATCAAACTGTCCCACAACCAGTTTGTCTCCATCAACCGCAACGCGGCGGTGGAACTGCGCATCACCATGGAAGCCTTTGGTACCCAGCACAAAGACGAAATCATGGCGGCCCTGGAACGGGAAGGGTACTGCCCCAAGCTGGTGCAGACGACCATCTAAAAAGGTGCATACACCAAATCCGTTTTGCAGGCTGGGCGGTGGATTTTTGTGGCGCCACAAAAAAATACTTTTCCTGTAAGGGAAATGGTGGTATAATGAGCGGAAAGCAAAAGAAAGGCTGACTTGGCCCAAGGAATGGAGGAGAATGTATGGAAAAGAAGAATCTGGACTGGGGCAATCTGGGATTTGGGTATATGCCGACGGATTACCGCTATGTGTCAAACTATAAGGATGGCAAATGGGAGGAAGGCGGGCTGGTCACGGATTCCACCATTACGCTGAGCGAATGTGCCGGCATCTTCCATTACTGTCAGGAGATATTTGAGGGCCTGAAAGCTTATACTACGGAGGACGGGCACATTGTGACGTTCCGTCCCGATTTGAATGCGAAACGTATGGTGGACAGTGCGGTCCGTCTGGAAATGCCGCCGTTCCCGGAAGAAAAGTTTATGGAAGCGGTGGATCAGGTGGTGCGGGCCAACGCCGCGTGGGTACCTCCTTACGGAAGCGGGGCCACATTATACATCCGTCCTTACATGATTGCCACATCCAATGTAATTGGCGTAAAGCCTGCGGATGGCTATCAGTTTAGGATGTTTGTGACACCGGTAGGGCCTTATTTTAAAGGGGGTGTCAAGCCCCTGACCATTTGTGTCAGTGATTTTGACCGCGCGGCACCCCACGGGACGGGCCATATCAAGGCCGGGTTAAACTATGCCATGAGCCTGCACGCTTATGTGGTGGCGCACAGCAACGGCTTTGACGAGAACATGTTCCCGGACTCTGCCACCAGAACGTATGTGGAGGAGACCGGCGGCGCCAATTTCCTGTTTGTGGACAGGGAAGGGACGATTGTGATTCCCAAATCCGACAGTATCCTTCCTTCCATTACCAGAAGATCCCTCACGGTAGTGGCGCGGGATGTTTTGGGCATGCAGGTAGTGGAGAGGCCGGTGAAAATTGCCGAACTGGACAATTTTGCGGAATGCGGCGTGTGCGGTACGGCGGCCGTCATCTGCCCGGTGGGCAAGGTGGTGGATCATGGCAGGGAAATTTGCTTTGACAGCGGCATGGAGAAGATGGGGCCGGTGGTGCAGAAGCTTTACGACACCCTTACCGGTATCCAGATGGGCAGGATAGAAGGCCCCGCAGGCTGGATTCATACGATTTTATAAAGGACGGACAGGCGACGGCCCCAAAAGCTGTCTGCCTGTCTTTATGCTATGGGAAAAGGAGGTTTATAGGGCATGAATAATTACAGAAATACCAATCCGTTTGGCGCTTTTTCCGGAAAAAAGCCCCGGCCGGAGACCTATGATGCGGAGGGCAGGCGTGTCCGCAAAACGTTTTCGCCCAAAAAGCTGTTTCCGGTTTTTTTGATTCTCCTGCTTTTGGTTGTGGGGATGAACAGCTACTATATGCTGGATGAGGAAAATTATGCGGTAGTGACTACCCTGGGCAATCCGGCTGCGGTGTCCCAGGCAGGGCTGCATTTTAAAATCCCGTTTATCCAGAGGGTGCGCAAGGTTTCCAAGGTGATTGCGGGAATGTCCATCGGTTACGACCAGGACACAGGGGATTCCATTGAGGACGAGTGCATTATGATCACCAAGGACTTTAACTTTGTGGATACGGATTTTTATTTGGAGTACAAGGTGAGCGACCCGGTCAAATATTTGTATGCTTCCGAGAATCCGGTGGCCACTCTCAAAATGCTTGCCCAGTCCTACATACGCGATACCGTGGGAATTTATAATGTGGATGATGTGATAACTACCGGGAAGGCGGCGATCCAGTCACAGATTATGGAGAAGCTTTCCGCGCGCATGATCGAGGAGGATATCGGCCTTGCGGTGGAGAAGGTTACGATTCAGGACGCTTTCCCGCCCACGGCAGAAGTGCTGAGCGCTTTTAAAAATGTGGAAAACGCCAAGCAGGGAAAAGAGACGGCCATCAACAACGCCAATAAGGAGCGCAACGAAAAGATCCCTGCGGCGGAGGCGGAATGCGACCAGATCATCAAGGACGCCGAGGCCGAAAAGCAGGCGCGTATCAACGAAGCCCAGGGACAGGTGTCCCGTTTTGAGCAGATGTATGCGGAATACACCAAATATCCGCTGATCACAAAGCAGAGAATGTTTTATGAGACGATGGAGGAAGTGCTTCCCGGGCTGCGTGTCTACATTGTGGACGAGAGCGGTACACAGAAGCTTTTGCCGCTTGACCAGTTTGGCGGCGCCAATACGGTCCCTTCCCGGGAGCAGGAGGATAACGCTGCAGGCAGGGCCACGACGGGAAGCGGCCAAAATGCGGCAGGAAAAGCAGGTGGGGATGAAAGCAGTGAGACGATGGGAGAGGAGGCAGCGGAATGAAAAAGTCTAAAAAAGTGCTGGGAATTGTGGTGCTGGTTGTGGCGGTTATTATTTTGGGCTCTTCCATGGTGGTGACGTATCCGGACGAATACATGCTGGTCAAACAGTTTGGGGAAATTGTCAGGGTGGTTAAGGAACCGGGGGTTTCCCTGAAGGTTCCGTTTATACAGGAGGCAAATGCCGTACCGAAACAGCTGCAGCTTTATGATATCCCGGAATCGGATGTCATTACCAAGGATAAAAAGACCATGATCGCGGATGCCTTTGTGCTTTGGAAGATATCGGATCCGGTATTGTTTACCAGACATTTGAATGGACAGGTGGCACAGGCCCAGTCCCGTATCAGTGCGACGGTTTTTTCTTCCTTAAAGTCCGTGATTTCCAATATGGATCAGATGGAGATCATCGAAAACCGTAACGGTAAGCTGGCACAGGACATCAAGGACAATATCGGCTCTTCCCTGGATGATTATGGGATTGAGGTCATTGCCGTGGAGACCAAATCGCTGGATATGCCGGACGACAACAAACAGTCCGTCTATGAGAGAATGATTTCGGAGCGGAACAACATTGCGGCCTCCTATACGGCAGAGGGAAAATCCTCCGCCCAGAAAATTTTGAACGATACCTCCAAGGAAGTATCCGTCATGAAGTCCGGGGCAGCGGCGGAAGCCGAAAAGATCAAGGCCGAAGGGGAGGCGCAATATATGCAGATTCTTTCCGGGGCTTACAATGATGAGAATAAGGCTGATTTTTATAATTTTGTGCGGTCCCTGGATGCGGCGAAAGCATCCCTTAGGGGAAGCAACAATACGCTGATTCTGGATAAGAGTTCCCCGATTGCGCAGATTTTTTATGGATACTGAGTTTTTACCGGATTTGCGGGTCAGGAATGCGCATAAACTGCGCATTCCGTGAGAACATGATACAAGGGTGAGGGGCGGCTTTTGCGTAGCAAAACCCGGAATGCCGACCCGAATCGTTACTATGAGCGGCCCCCGGGCCGTGAATAGTAACAAGCGTTATAAGCTTATATTTATCTTTCAAATGTGTATATGTTTTGCCGGAAAAAAATGTTATACTGAGAGTACCAAAACGGAAAGGAGAATTCTGATTATGATGCAGGATTGGTTTCGGAAGGCAAAGCTGGGGATTTTCATCCACTACGGCATTTACGCCGTGGGGGATGTTTCGGAATCCTGGTCCTTCCACAACGGGAATATTTCCTATGAAGATTACATGAAGCAGTGCGAGGGCTTTACCGCCTCCCGGTTTTGTGCAAAAGACTGGGCGGATCTGTTCAAGCGGGCAGGGGCGCAGTATGTGGTCATGACATCCAAGCATCATGACGGCGTAGCGCTGTTTGACACGCAGTATTCCGATTTGAGCGTGGTGAAAAAGACACCGGCCAAAAGGGATCTGGTCAAAGAGTATACAGAAGCAATCCGGGAGGCCGGTATGAAGGTCGGACTGTATTTTTCCCTGATCGATTGGTCCGATCCGCGTTACAGGACAGTCTATCCGGAGG
>CARDPF010000034.1 GCA_948960675.1 uncultured Eisenbergiella sp. | reverse complement strand
CCAGCCGGTCCCGCCAATAGGCGGGCACAATCCTGAAATAATGTACGCCGCCGGAAATAATTTTTATCTTTTCCCCGTTTAAGTAGAAATCGTCTTTGATTTCAAACCGATCGCCCATTACATCTTTCCCCGCACTTCTTCTCTGCTTTTACGCAGGCCATCCCTATTTGTTAAAAATGCCTTTTTTCTTTTTCTTTGGAGCTTCCTCTCCGTTGTCCAAATGCTCCGCCGCCCGCAGGCTGTTACCGCTTGCCTCATCAAATTTGCGCAGCAGTTCCTTGGCTTCAAAGGAAAGACGCTCCGGTGTCTGCACCACCAGGGTCACATAGTGGTCGCCGCGCACGTCCCGGTTGCGCAGGGAAGGCACACCCTTGCCCTTGAGCCGCACCCTTGTATCGGTTTGGGTACCGGCCTTCACATCATAGATCACCTTACCGTCCACCGTATCAATGACTACTTCGCCTCCCAGGGCCGCCACGGCAAAGGAGATCGGCACGGTGGAATAAATATTGGTATCCTGCCTCTGGAAAATCGGATGCCTGCCGACGATCACCTCCACCAGCACATCGCCCCTGGGGCCCCCGTTCACACCGGGCTCGCCCTGTCCGGCCAGCCTCTTACACTGGCCGTTATCAATCCCTGCCGGGATGGATACGGCAAAGCGCTTCTTCATGGGCACGTAGCCGCTTCCCCGGCAATCCGCACATTTATCCTTGATGACCTTTCCGCTGCCGTTACACTCCGGGCAGGTCTGCACGTTACGTACCGTGCCAAAGAAAGACTGCTGGGTAAATACCACCTGCCCCTTTCCGCCGCACTTCGTACAGGTCTCCGGCTTTGTCCCAGGCTTCGCCCCCGTACCGTGACAGGTCTTGCACTCCTCCTTGACGGTCAGTTCAATTTCCTTCTCCGTCCCAAAAACCGCTTCCTCAAAGGTAATCCGCAAGCTTGTGCGAAGATTGTCCCCTTTCATGGGGCCGTTTCTGGCACCTCCGCTTCTCCTGCCGCCGAACAGATCGCCAAATATGTCCCCAAATATATCGTTAAAATCCGCCCCGCCAAAATCAAAACCGCCAAAGCCGCCACCACCAGCTCCGCCGTCAAAGGCAGCGTGGCCAAACTGATCATACTGGCGGCGTTTTTCGGGATCGCTCAAAACCGCATAGGCCTCGGAAGCCTCCTTAAATTTCTTTTCCGCTTCCTTGTCCCCGGGATTCATATCCGGGTGATATTTTTTTGCCAAGACCCTGTAAGCCTTTTTGAGGGCGGCATCGTCGGCATCCTTTCCGACGCCGAGAACCTCATAATAATCTCTTTTCTGTTCTGCCATATATAACCTCCATGTTGCCGACAACCGGTTTACGCGCAAGTAGGGGCCAATCACTTGACCCCTTTAGCGCTAACCTTTTATACTTCCCTAAAGTCCCCGTCGATGATGTCGTCATCCGGATTGCTGCCGGAAGCATCGCCCTGCGCCGCTCCCATGTCAGGGCCCGCCTGCCCGGCCGCCCCCTGCGCCTGTTCATAAACCTTGGCAAACAATGCCTGTGCAGACTGCATCAGCTTCTCCTGCGCTGCCTTGATTTCTGCAACCTGACTGTCGGAAAGTTCCACGTCCTTTGTGGATTCCAGCATCGCTTTGAGTGCATTCAAATCTGCTTCCACACCGGATTTCTCGCTCTCGCTGATCTTATCGCCAACCTCTCCCAAGGCTTTCTCGGTCTGGAACACGAAGGAGTCCGCACTGTTGCGGGTATCAATCGCTTCTTTCTTCTTCTTATCCTGTGCCTCAAACTCGGCGGCTTCCCTTACCGCCTTATCAATCTCGTCATCCGACATATTGGAACCGGCCGTGATCGTGATATGCTGTTCCTTTCCGGTTCCCAGATCCTTTGCGGACACGTTCACGATGCCGTTGGCATCAATGTCGAAAGTCACTTCAATCTGCGGCACACCCCGCATTGCAGGCGGAATTCCGTCCAGCCTGAACTGCCCCAGGGATTTGTTGTCCTTTGCAAACTGTCTCTCACCCTGCAGGACATTGATGTCCACCGCCGTCTGGTTATCCGCAGCCGTGGAGAAAATCTGGCTCTTCTTGGTGGGAATCGTCGTATTTCTCTCAATCAGCTTAGTGGCAATACCGCCCATCGTCTCAATGGACAAAGACAGGGGCGTTACATCCAAAAGCAGGATGTCCCCTGCGCCGGAATCCCCGGCAAGCTTACCGCCCTGAATGGAAGCGCCCAGCGCAACGCACTCGTCAGGGTTGAGGGACTTACTGGGCTCATGGCCGGTTAGCTGTTTCACCTTATCCTGTACGGCAGGAATACGGGTGGAACCGCCCACCAGCAAAACCTTGCCCAGTTCGGAAGCATTCACACCTGCGTCGCGCAGCGCGTTCTGCACAGGAATCGCCGTCCGTTCCACCAGATCGCTTGTCAGTTCGTCAAATTTTGCCCTCGTCAGGTTCATGTCAAAATGCAGCGGGCCGCTGGCATTCATGCTGATGAACGGCAGGTTGATGTTGGTGGTGGTGGCGGAGGAAAGTTCCTTCTTCGCCTTCTCAGCCGCCTCCTTCAATCTCTGCATTGCCATCTTATCATTGGACAGATCCACTCCCTGCTGTCCCTTGAACTCGGATACCATCCAGTTAATAATCTTATTGTCAAAATCATCGCCGCCCAGACGGGTATCACCGTTGGTGGCCAGCACCTCAATTACGCCGTCGCCGATCTCGATAATGGATACGTCGAACGTGCCGCCGCCCAGATCGTAAACCATAATCTTCTGCTCTTTCTCGTTATCCAATCCGTAGGCAAGCGCCGCCGCCGTAGGCTCGTTGATGATACGCTTCACATCCAGACCCGCAATCTTACCGGCATCCTTTGTGGCCTGCCGCTGGGCATCGTTAAAGTAAGCGGGAACGGTGATGACGGCCTCGTTCACCTTCTCCCCCAGATAGTTCTCCGCGTCTGCTTTGAGCTTCTGCAAAATCATGGCGGAAATTTCCTGCGGGGAATACTTCTTTCCGTCGATGTCCACTTTATAATCCGTGCCCATGTGGCGCTTGATGGAAGCGATGGTCTTTTCCGCATTTGTCACGGCCTGCCGCTTTGCAGGTTCCCCTACCAGCCTCTCCCCGTTTTTGGAAAACGCCACTACGGAGGGTGTGGTTCTTGCGCCTTCCGCATTCGCGATAACGGTGGGCTTGCCGCCCTCCATAACCGCTACACAGCTGTTTGTCGTACCAAGGTCAATACCAATAATTTTACTCATAATGTCTCCTTCTGCCTTTGGGCTATCGAAATGAAAATTATATTCCTATAAGGTGCCGTTACTGCACCACTGCTACCATACTATGCCTGACTACGCTGTCCCTGTAGGTGTAGCCTTTTAAAAGTTCCTGCGCCACCGTGCCGGATTCCAGTTCATCATTCTCCACCTGCATCACCGCATTATGCAGTTCCGGGTTAAACTCCTGTCCCACCGCCTCAATGGGCTTTACGCCAAGATTCTCAAGTTCTGTCATCAGCTGCTTGTAAATCTTGTTCATGCCCTCCACAAACGGCTCCTCCTGCTGCTCCTGCCCAACGCTCGCCAGTCCCCTCTCAAAATTATCCACTACCGGAAGGATCTTTTCCACAACGCTCTTGGCCCCCGTCTCAAACATGGCGGTCTTTTCTTTTTCCGTGCGCTTGCGGAAATTTTCAAACTCAGCCATCTGCCGCATCACTTTATCCTGCAGTTCGCTGATCTGCGTCTTGTAAGCCTCTTCCTTTTTATCCTTCTTTTTGGCAAAAAATCCCTTCTTCTCCTTGTCAGCCGCTACGCTGTCGGACTGTGCGTTATCCGCATCCCCTCCGTCGGTTGCGCCGTCTTCCTCCACATCGTCCCCGGCCTCCTTACATTCCGGCGCGTCATCCGCCCCTTCCAAATCCTGCGCTTCGCAGTCCTGGGCTGCTGCCTCTTCCCCCTCCTGCACAGATTCCAGATTGTCTGTGGTTTCCTGATCCAGTTCTTCTGCCTTTCTCTCGTCTGCCACGTCTGCCATCCTTTCTACTTCTTATATAAAGTGTCTAATTCATTCATCAGAGTCTTTAGCGTGCCGATTACCTTGTCATAATCCATGCGCTTTGGTCCGATAATCCCCACCGTCCCCCGCATGCCCTCTCCCAGATCGTAAGTCGCGGTCACTACACTGCAATCCTTCATGGACTGTACCGGCGCTTCACTGCCGATATATACCTGAATCCCGGTGTCCTTCTCCTCCGAAAGGGTCTCCGTAACAAATTCATGGAGCGATTTTTTCTCTTCAAAAACACTGATCAATTCCCCCGCCCTCTCACGGTTATCCGTCAGTTCGGGGTACTTTAAGATGTTTCTGGTCCCGCTCGTATAAATCTTTAAATCCTCATCGGACTTAATCGCCTCCGCCACGGCATCAATCACCTCGCTGATGATGGCGCTGTGGATTCCCGCCTGCTTCTTCAATTCGGCGATCATTCCCAAATTGATCTCCTCAATTGACAGTCCGTTTAGGTGGGTGTTCAAAAGAATATTCAGCTTTAAGAGTGTTTCATGGTCCAATGCCTCCTCCACCCTTAACATTGTATTCTTAATCACATTGCCTTCCACCACGATAACCGCAAGAATCTGGTGCTCATCCACCTGGGAAAGCTGTATAAACTTTAACTTATTCTGGTGGTACTGCGGAGCCGTGATCATCGCCGCATAATTGGTGTTCGTGGCAAGGACATTGGCTACCCGTTTTAGCAGGGTGTCCATCTTCTCATCCTTTTCCACCAGCAAACCCTTTAATTCATCAACTTCCCGCTCCTTCTCCTCCAGCATGGTGTCCACATAGAAGCGGTAGCCCTTATCGGAAGGAATCCGTCCGGCAGAAGTGTGGGGCTGTATGATATACCCCATCTCCTCCAGATCTGACATCTCATTGCGGATGGTCGCGGAACTTAAATTCAGATCGGTATATTTGGAAATCGTCCTGCTGCCCACCGGCTCGCCCGTCTCCAGATATGTGCGGATCACTGCCTGTAAAATCTTCCGCTTTCTCTCATCCAGTTCCATGGTACCTCCTTCCGCATTCCTTATTAGCACTCGTTTGGTTTGAGTGCTAACACCTTCTGATGATTAAGATATCACTAACCCCATTTATTGTCAACCTCTTTTTCCCAAAATACTTATGAAGAATCTATGAAAAAAATATAAAACCGCAAACACAAAAGCTGCCGCCGATGCCACTATAAGCATCCGGCGGCAGCTGCCTGCCTAAACATGACCGGACAGTCAGCCCGTCCGTGTGTTTAAATCGTAAAGCTTCCTGTCGTCTCTTTATTCATTACATAATAAACCGCATTCTCCTCGGGTTTCACATACAGTTCCACACTCTTTAAACCTTTCGGATCCTGTCCCAGATCATACTGCCATATATCCTTTGCAATGGCAACCAGCTTCTCTGTGGAATATTCCTTGTCGGAATACTGCAGGCATACGGAAGCCTCCACCTCTTTGGCTTTCCTGGGGCCCCTCTTTTGCGGAGCCTTCCCTGTATCTGCGGCTTCTTTCTTGGTTGATTCCTCTTTTTTGGCTGCGGCAGCCTTTTTCGCCACAGGCGCTTCCTCAACCGCAACTACTTTCTTCCTGCGTCCGGGCGTTTTCTTCTCTGCCTTGGGCTCAGCCGCTTTCCTTGTACGGCTTTTCTTCTCCACAGGCGCTTCTTCATCCTTTTTGGGCGCTTCCTCTGCCTTTACTGCCTCATTGTCCTTGACGGCTTCCGCAACGGTCTGTGCTCCCTTGGCTTCTACCGTTTCCTTTACTTCTGCCGCTGTACTCGCTTCCACTGCTTTCTTCCTTGCCATTTGATTCTCCTTCTTCCATTCTAAGAAAAATTTGTCCTTCCGCGGACAAACCATAACGATCCGGCCTGCCGGCCGCCGCTTTGTCTGAAGCATGCCGTTTTCCGGCAGGCTTTTATGTATGAAAGCCAGTTGAACTGTTAAAATCTTCTTTTGACTCACGAAACACGAAAATGCACCTGTACCATGCTCTTGCGAAATGCACGGTTTATGCATATCCCTGACCCGTGAATGATAAAAATTATCATAAATTCAACCAACTTCTATCTTATCCCCGGATTCAGTTTACCTCTAAAATCCCCCATTGTCAATAAAAACACGCTTTTCCGGGAAAATATTCGTAACAGTTCAGACAAGTCTGCGCAGTAAATGTACAGACCTGTCTAAACTGTTACAAATATTCGGCTACATGCAAAACGGCAGGCTTTGCATCCTGCCGTTTTGCCGGATTTGAAACCGGTTTTCGTTATGCACAAATGTCCCGGGACATCCTTGCGTCAATTCTGCTTCAAGCGGAATTTCTTTGTCTGATCCTGCAACAGGCGCACCTGCTCGAACAATTCGGAACTGACTGCCGCCGATTCCTCACTGCTGGCGGAGTTGGTCTGCACCACATCTGCAATCTGTCCGATTCCCTGCGTCACCTCGGAAATCGCCGTCGCTTCATTCTGTACCGCCTTGGCGATCGTTCCGATAGCGTCATTTGACTGTACCACAAGATCCAGCGTCGTCGTCAGGGTCTTGGAAACTTCATCCACAATCTTGCTGCCTTTCTCTGCGGCCAAAACGGAATTCTCAATCAATTCTTTCGTCGCTTTTGCCGCCTGATCGGACTGTGTCGCCAAACTGCGGACTTCATTGGAGACCACCGCAAACCCACGTCCTGCGGTACCCGCCCTGGCAGCCTCAACAGCTGCATTCAAGGCTAAAATATTGGTCTGGAATGCAATGTTTTCTATTGTTGCGATAATCCTGCCGATCTTTTGGGAGGCTTCCGAAATATCGCCCATGGCCGCCACCATCTCTTCCATCTGCTTGCTGCTGATGGTAACCTGTTCTCCTGTGAGCCTTGCGCTCTCCTGCGCATGGAACGCCGTCTCCACATTCTTCTTGGCGCTCTGGGAAAGGTCGTCCAGCATGGAATACAATTCCTCCACGGCACTGGCCTGCTGGGTTGCGCCCCGGGCCAACGTCTGGGAACCGCTGGACAGCTGCTCCGCATTGCCGGAAACCTTGTTCTCCGCCAGATGGATCCGGTTAAACGCCATGGAAATCGTGGACGTAAAGCTTGCAATGGATTCCTCAATCGACTTAAAGTCCCCGATGAAAGGACTGGAAGTCTGTACATTAAAGTTTCCTTCCGACAAAAGTCCCATAATACGGTTGATATCTTCCACATAATCCCGGATCCGCTTCAAGGACTTCTTAAGCGTATCGGCCAAATCACCCAGTTCGTTATCCGCACTGTAATCCAAATCCAGCGCCAGCCTGCCCTCCTGCAGCGGTCTGGTTTTTTGGGTGATGAGCAGGATGGGTTTGAGCACACTGCGCAGCACATACGTGATTAAACCGATCAGGCAGATCAGGGAGATGGAAAGTCCGATAATCGAAGTCGCATGCATTGTGAAAATCACACTTCTCATGCGCGCCTGGCTCTCTTCGTTCAGCCTTGTCCCCTGCTCCACCACCTCGTCCAACAACCCTACCAGCACACCGAGGTTGGACTGTATCGTCTGCTGGTAATAATCCCTTGCCTGCGCAGGATCGTTCTCCAGCAATCCCAATACATAAGTCGCAGATTCATGTAACTCTTTATGTAACGGCTCCAGCTGCTTGCGCAGCCCCAAAACCGTCTGGTCATCCGTCCCGGCCTCCCCATAAATCCATTGCCCCAAAACACAGGTACTAGGATCAATGCTTCCGGTAAATTCCGTTCCGGCATACAACGCATTGCTTAAATTGCTGGACCACTTATAATGCGCCGTTTCCGCCTGCTGTGCCCTGCTCAATAACGCATTGGCCTGTGCGCTGGCCGTCTGGTTATTGTCCACCCGGAGTATGCTGATAGTCATCATGACACTGAATAAAATGACCGCCGTCAACGAAGCAACTACCCGGATACTCACTGTCCGCTTAATACTTTTCCGCATAGAAGTGTACCTTCCCTCTTCAAAATTGTAAAATGTAATAAAACCTTACAAACCGGTATGCCGGCACCTAACAGTCGGGCATTCTACCGATTACTCTGCATACAAATCCAATATACCATAAATGACCCTGCAATTTCAATACTTTCTTTCAAGTTATCACGAAATGCGGTAACAGTCCAGACAGACCTGTCCTGTTACGGCGTCCCCTTGATCACATAGAAATAGAGCAGTACAAGCGCCCCCAGCGCAATGCGGTACCAGCCGAAAGCCTTGAAATCATGTTTTTTGATATATCCCATCAAAAACCGGATCACTGCCACGGACACTGCAAACGCCACCGCCATTCCCACAAGCAGGAGCGCCAGTTCATTTCCCGTAAAACCCAAACCGAACTTGGCAATCTTTAACAGGCTTGCCCCCAGCATGACAGGAATCGCCAGAAAAAACGTAAATTCCGCCGCCACCGTGCGGGATACCCCGATCATCAGGCCGCCCAAAATCGTTGCCCCGGAGCGGGAGGTCCCGGGAAAGACAGCCGCAACCAGCTGGAAAAGGCCGATAACCAGCGCGTCCTTGTAGGTCAGCTTTTTTACACTCCGTACCCGCGCCTTTTTCCCCCGGTTTCCGTTTTCGATAACCAAAAAGCCGACGCCGAACAGAATCAGCATAACCGCCACCGTGGTCGGATTGTAAAGGTATTTTTCCAAAAACTCATCCAAAAAAATCCCCACCACGGCCGCCGGGATGCACGCCGCCACGATTTTAAACCACATGACCATAATATCGGTTTTGACAATGCTTTTGGCCCCCCTCGAAAAATCAAAGGGAAAAATTTTATTCCAATAGAGCGCCACGACGGCCAGAATTGCCCCCAGCTGCACCACCACCAAAAACATATCCCAAAATTCCTGCCGCACCTGCATATGCACAAATTCGTTGAGTAAAATCATATGGCCGGTGCTGCTGATGGGCAGCCATTCCGTGATACCTTCCACAATCCCGAAAAGCGCCGCCTTCAAAATTTCCATCAAACCCTCCAAACTCCTGTCCTCCCTGCTTTTTCCACATGACACAGCATATATATGCCTGCACCCCCTGCCCAAATACCTTCCGTCTTCCTCATTTTCCGTACGTCTCCCTCACAAATTTTTGCAGTACGGGAAGGGAACGCTCCACTTTTTCGGTATCCATGCAATAGGCCATCCTAAAATACCCCGGGCATCCGAAGGAATCCCCTGGGACCAGCACCAGATCATAGTTTAGCGCTTTCTCGCAGAATGCTGCCGCGTCTTCTTCCAACGCTTTGGGGAAAATGTAAAATGTGCCTGCAGGCTTTACCACCTCGAAGCCGTTCTCTTTTAGACAGGCGTACAGCAGGTTGCGGTTCTTTTCATATACGGAAAAATCCACGGTCATGTCCAGCGACTCGGCCATGGCAAGCTGCATCAGCGAAGACGGGCAGTTATGCCCGATTCCCCTGGAAATCTGTCCGCACATATTGACAATTGTCTCCGCCTCTTGGCAAGCCGGGTTGACCGCCAGATAGCCGATTCTCTCCCCCGGCAGGGAGAGGGATTTGGAAAAGGAATAGCAGGCAATGGTATCTACATAGTACCGGGAGACGTAGGGCTGCTGCTTATGGTCAAATACAATCTCCCGGTAAGGCTCATCCGAGATCAGGTAAATGGTATGCCCGTATTCCCGGCTCTTTTTTTCCAAAAGCGCCGCCAGCTTTTTAAGCGTCGCTTCCGAATATACGGCTCCCGACGGGTTGTTTGGCGTATTGATTAGCACTGCAGCCGTTTTCTCCCCGATCATTTTTTGTGCCGCTTCCCAATCAATTTGAAAATTTTGGGTGTCCGGCGGCGCTACCCGCAGCCTCGCGCCCGTCAGATTTACATACGGATGATACTCCGGGAAAAAGGGCGCAAAGGTCAATACCTCGTCCCCAAAAACCGTCACCGCGCGCAGGGCATGGGCAAGGGCTGCCGCTGCCGCCGAGGTGGGGAAAATATGCTCCGGGCCATACGGTATGCCGAAGCGTGCGCGCAGGGAATCGGCAATTTTTTCTTTCACGCTTGGGATGCCCAGCGTCGGACTGTAACCGTGCAGTTCCACCGGGTCCTGGGTGCGCAAAAGGGAAATCAGGGTGTCGGTAAAGCCCTGCACAACCGGAATGGAGGGATTCCCCAGACTATAATCATATACATTCCCATACCCGACCACCTTCGCCCGCGCCGCCGCCTTTTCCGAGAGCGTCCGGATCACGGATTTTGTCCCCAGCATTTCCTTATATTGCCCTGCGATCATATTTCCTCCCATTTTGCCGTTCTAAACGGCCTTTCCAAGCCGGTACCGGCACTGCTTAATAGAATATGTGATCCCCGATCTGGGTTCCCGTCAAACCCGGGATCGGCGTGCGGAAATAGACGCACCGCCCCACGTTTGTATAACCCGACATCGCCTCGTCCGCCGCCCGGTAACAGGACTGGGTGGCGCGGTTGTTTGCCAGGGCCAGGGCCAGGTGCCCGTCCAGTACCGGGGAAAACTGCTTCCGTTGGTAAATGACTCCCGACACGGTGTTTGGATAGACGGAACTCAGCACCCGGTTGATCACCACCGCCCCCACCGCCAGCTGCCCCTCATAGGGCTGGTTTCCGGCTTCGCAGTAAATCAGGTTCGCCAAGAGATACCGATCCTCCTCCGAGAAGGAGACATCCGAAATATCCCGCCATGCAGATTTGGCGGCAAGCTTGGATTTGGCAATTTCTTCCTCCAGCTGTTTTTGCAGGGCCGCAATGTTTTCCTCCTGCGCCCGAATCTGCGCCGCCAGCGCGTCCGCCTGCTCTTCCGCCTCCGCAATCTGGTCGGAATAGCCCGCAATACCGCTGCGCGTACTGCTGACACTGCTGGCAATCTTTTTCTTCTCCGCCTCTACTTCCACCTGCAGTTCGTCCAGCTGCACTTTCTCGTTTTGCAGCTTCCCTTCCAACTCCTCGATCGCTTCCCGCTGCGCCTTTAATTTTAACAGCATTTTCCGGTCATATTCCTGCAGCTTTTCGATGTAAGTGCTCTGGTTGAGCATCTCGCTGAAATTGCCCGCGCCCACGATCAGTTCCAAATAAGTCTGGTTGCCCTTTTCATACAAATACCGTACCCGCCGTTTCATGGAGGCATATTGCTCGGCTTCCGTCTCTTTCGCCAATTTCAGCTTTTCCTGCGTTTCGGCTATTTCCTCGTTTTTTGCAATAATGTTGTTCTCGATCTCCTCCAGGTTTTGGCTGATCTGTGTCAAATCCTGCGTCAGGTCTTCCAACTGCCCCTGCAGGGAATTTCTTGCCGAATTTAAGCCGCCGATATTCTTTTCCGTTTCCCGCTTCGCATCCTCGGTCGCCTTTTTGTCATCCTTTGCCTGATTTATCTGCTCCCTGATGGAATCGACTTTGTTATCGGCTGACACCGTCGTCTTAACCGTTCCCAGACACACGGCAAACGCCAAAACCCCGACGGCAAAATTTCGTCCAAGCCTTCTCATTTTTCCTCTCATTCCGCCGCCCGTAAGCAGCATCTTCCCGTAACGTAAGCCTTAAAGTTCCATCCGGATGACGCGTCCGCTTTTTGGGTAAGCCCGGCACACCACGCCCGCCGCCCCAAACAGCCTTCGGGATGCCTTGGCCGAAGGGGTCTGGGCATATTTGTCACAGTCATAAATCACTTCCCGGATCCCGCTCTGGATAATGGCCTTTGCACATTCGTTACAGGGAAATAGCGTCACATACAGCTTGGCCCCTGCAAGGCTCCCTCCCCTGAAATTTAAAATCGCGTTCAGTTCGCTGTGGGTGACATACGGATACTTGGTATCCAGCGTGTCCCCTTCCCTTTCCCAAGGGAATTCGTCATCCGAACAGCCTATGGGCAGTCCGTTATATCCGATCGAGAGAATCTTGTTGTCGGGACTGACAATGCAGGCCCCCACCTGTGTGCCTGGATCCTTGGAACGCAGGGCAGCCAGCTTGGCCACACCCATAAAATATTCGTCCCATGAAATGTAGTCTTGTCTTTTCATACAGCCGTCCTCACTTTGTACCGAAAATCCTATCCCCGGCATCCCCAAGCCCCGGTACAATGTAGCCGTGGTCATTGAGCCTCTCATCCAAGGCGCCGATATAAAGATCCACGTCGGGATGCTCCTCCTGCATCCTCTTGACGCCCTCCGGTGCTGCAATGATACACATAAAATGAATCCGCTTACACCCTTTGTCTTTGAGCATCCGGATTGCCGCCACACTCGACCCCCCGGTTGCCAGCATCGGATCGACCACAAACACTTCCCTCTCCGCACAATCGGAAGGCAGCTTGCAATAGTATTCCACAGGGTTTAGGGTTGCAGGATCGCGGTAAAGGCCAATGTGTCCCACCTTCGCCGCCGGTATCAGCTGTAAAACCCCATCCACCATGCCAAGGCCGGCACGCAGTATCGGTACAATCGCCATTTTCCTTCCTTTAAGTTCCTTTACCGTTGCCTTACAGATCGGTGTCTCAATCTCCACATCGGAAAGCGGAAGGTTTCTTGTCGCCTCAAAGCAAATCAGCATGGCGATCTCCCCGATCGTCTGCCGAAAATCCTTTGTCCCCGTCTCCTTCCTCCTGATCAGTCCGATCTTGTGCTGAATCAGCGGATGATCCATGATAACCACTTTTGCCATATCCCAACCCTCCTGTTTTTAGCCCGCTGCATGTTCCCGCAGACGTATCCCCTATTGAATTTTTCCCACTCTCCGGACATGCTTTTCCTCCCCGGAGAAAGGCGTGTTTAAAAAGGTTTCCAAAATGCCCATCGCCAGATTTGGTCCCACAATACCCGCCCCCATGGCCAGCATATTGGCATCGTTGTGTTCCCTCGTCAGTCTGGCCGAAACCACATCGCCACACAGCGCACAGCGGATCCCCTTCACCTTGTTGGCTACAATCGAAATGCCGATTCCTGTGGTGCAGATCACCACACCCTTTTCACATTCCCCGCTTGCCACCGCTTCCGCCGCAGGTTTGGCAAAATCCGGATAATCGCAGGACTCCTTCCCGTAGCACCCAAAATCCCGGTACGCCATCCCCTTTTCTTCCAAATACCGGATTACCTGACATTTCAGGTCGTATCCCCCATGGTCACTCGCCAATGCAATCATGCCTTTTCCCTCCCTGTTTTTTATAAACCGTTGCAGAAAATTCCTTCCCTCTTCAAACCATCTCTACCCGGTGTCCCGCCGCCTTGAAAAGCCGGTTCATGATGGCCTGCCCAAAACCGCTGTCCGAAAAGGATTCGGAAAAAATAACCGTCATCCCCTCATCGTCAAACTCCCGCAGAATCCGGTACAGGCTCCTTCCCACCGCCGCCTCATCGCTGCGGTTTCCCACACTCTTTATACTGTCCGCCATACTCTGCGCCAGATAAAGCGCCTTCGTCTCCTGTGTGGCAATGATGCCCACCTTTTCCCCGGCACGCTTCGCCTCCCTGCTCTTTTGGCAGATAGCCCTGGCAGCCGTACCGGCTTCCCCTTCCACAATCGTCAGTTCTCCTTTGGGCGCATAGTGCCTGTAACGCATTCCGGGAGCCTTGGGCCGCAGCCTGGAATTTTTGTCCAGAATCGTTTTGTCCACGTCCACACGCCCCAAAACTTCCTCCAGCATTTCCTTCGTGACAAAACCGGGCCGCAGGATCATTGGCTTTTCCCCGGTCAAATCCACAATCGTGGATTCCAAACCGATCCCAACCTCCCCGCCGTCCAGAATCATCTCAATCCTGCCGTCCATGTCCTCCTGCACGTACCGCGCAAGCGTGGGACTGGGCCTGCCTGAAACATTGGCGCTGGGGGCCGCCACAAAACCGCCCGCCGCCTCAATCAGCGCAAGCGCCGTCCTGTCCGCCGGAAAGCGGACCGCCACCGTGTCAAGTCCCCCTGTAGTTTCCATCGGCACAAAATCCGTTTTTTTAAGAATGATTGTCAGCGGTCCCGGCCAAAAGGCCTCTGCCAATTTGTGGGCGGCCTCCGGAACCGGATCCGCAATCTTATAAATATCCTCCCACCTGCAAATATGGACAATGAGGGGATTGTCACTGGGACGGCCCTTGGCCGCATAGATCCTGCGGGCGGATCCCGGATTGCAGGCATCCCCTCCAAGCCCGTAAACGGTCTCCGTTGGAAATGCCACAAGCCCACCCCTGCGGATGATCTGCCCTGCGCGCAAAACCGCCTGCTCCCCCGCTTGTCCTTCCCCTGTCTTTACCACAATCGTTTCCATTATAAAAACCCCTGATCCAGCCTGAAAAACTTTAAGCAGGAACGTGCACCCATTACACGGTCCGCCACCGCATACAGTATATCACTGCCCCGACTGTTTGTCCAAAAAATTACGGAAAATATCCCAGATTTGCCCGCTCCAGAAATCCCCTTCGTGATCCGCACCCTCCACGCACACAAGGCTCACATCCGCGCCGCACTGTTCCAGCCGCTTGGCCATCTGCTCGCTGTGCGCAAAATCTACCAGCTGGTCGCAATCGCCATGGGCAATCAGGAAAGGCACATACTTTTTCCCCGGCTGCACATAACAAAGAGGACTCATCTTTTTCAAAAGCGTCCAATCCACCGGGCCCCCGCAAAATTTACGGATCATGTCCCCCCGCTCCTGTCCTTCGTCAACTTCTCCAAAAAGGGAAAAGTCCGTCGGCCCGAAGCAATCAATCACGGCATCCACATGATCCGACACATCCGGATATTCTTCCGTGCGAAATTCTGCCATGTCCCCCGTCAGCCCCAAAAGCAGCGCCGTATTTCCACCGGAGGATGTCCCAAAAGCATACACCCTGTCAGGATCGATATGGTACTGCCCTGCATTCGCCCGCAAGAACCGGACTGCCGTCTTCACATCCTGCAAAAATGCAGGGGCCGGATGTCCGTCGTCAATATTTCTGTGGGTGACGCTGGCTACCACATACCCTGCCCGGGAAAGCATGGCAAGCTGCGGAATTTCGTAATTGGTATCCGGGAAATGCCAGCCGCTGCCCTGTACAAACACCACCAACGGAAACCGGGCATCCGTATCCTGCGCCGGTGTCTGCGGCACCAGCATATCCAAAGTGAGCTTCGTACCCGTCGCCGCAGAATAAACCACCCCTGGGCAAAAAACAGCCAGCCCCTTTAACGTCTTGTTGTTCCTGATTCTAAGCATATTCATCCCCATTTCTGCGCTGTTTTGTTGCGCAAAGCCATACATGGCTTACGAGTTTGTGGCAAGCAGCGCGCAGACACAAATCTCGCGATTGAAAATTTCAATTTTCAATCTTACCCTCAGTGGACAAAGGGTATCCTCCTGTCGTTTCAGTTTCAAATATGATTTCACAATTTTTGGCATGACAGGCTATGGCACACTTTACAATATGACGCAATCCCTCCCGCCGCAATTGTTCTACATATCCGCTCCCATCGATCTGTTCCATAGTCCGTCCCGTTCACACTTTTTAACCTGATCGACATCACCGGAAATTTTCCCACATTTCCCTATTACAAAATGCCCCAAACGCTTCTCCCTCCGCCGCAAACGCGGAATTCCAAAAGCCGTCCCGGGCATGTCATTATAGGCCTACTGCAGGTCACGGAAATCAATTTTGCGGGAAGCCGTCCCTGTCCCTCCCCTCCCGCAAAATTGATTTCCATGGCTGCAGATAGGCGCAACTGTCTTTTTCGCTTCTTTATTCCTGCGAGCAACGGGTCAAATGGCTGCTTGCAGATATTTGACATCTTATAAGATAAAATAGGAACCGGATGGTATTAAAACAAAAAATGGAGCATACGGGACTTGAACCCGTGACCTTCACACTGCCAGTGTGACGCGCTCCCAACTGCGCTAATGCCCCATCTCCGCCATTATAACACAATCCTCCCCCAATAAGCAAGACCCAATTTTAATTTTTATGTCTGCACAGTAACAGTTCAGACAGCAATGTCATTTCGTTTAGTCATGGGCCCGGACAGCGTGCCGGTAAGCCGGGGATGGGAATATGGCGGCGGGGCAGCCCCCCTTGCCGGGCAGGCGCATCCAAAGCTATGCCAGGTACTGCTTGCGCATGGTGTCATGTAAAACAGTGGAATTTCCCAAAACGCCGTTCCATTCCGACCGGAAAACGCGGACTGTTTGAGCGCAGCGAGTTTTAAGCGCTTTCCGGTTGCTTGGAATGGAACGGCGTTTTGGTGAAATTCCCTGTTTTACATGTGATCATGCGCAAGCAGTACCTGGCATAGCTTTGGATGCGCCTGCCCGGCAAGGGGGCTGCCCCGCCGCCATATTCCCATCCCCAACCTGCAGGCACGCCGTCCGGGCCCATGGCTAAACGAAATGACATCGGTTCAGACAGGCCTGCGCATTTTTTCCCGGTACTGCCCCGGCGTCACCCCCTCATAGCTTTTAAATTTCCGCACAAAATTTGCCACGTCGATATAACCGATCCGGGCCACGATATCCTTCACCTGCATATCGCTGTTGATCAGCAGTTCTTTGGCGCAGTCCATCCGGATCATCGTCACATACTGCAGGAAGCTGCACCCGGTCTCCTGCTTAAAAAACCGGCTCATGAAGTTTGCGG
>CARDPF010000033.1 GCA_948960675.1 uncultured Eisenbergiella sp. | reverse complement strand
CTTGTGACCTCCACAAAAAAAATTACCCCCCATAAGCTGCGCAGCACGTATGGAACGGCCCTCTATCAGGAAACGGGGGATATTTATCTGGTGGCGGATGTATTGGGGCATAAGGATGTCAATACCACAAGGAAGCACTATGCTGCCATGAAGGATGAAAACAAGCGGAAAGCTTCCAAAAGCATAAAGCTGCGGGAGCCATGAGTAACAGGGCAGATAAATCTGCCCTGTTGCCTATCCCCTTTTCTTTTTCAGGTTTTTTCCCGAGCGCCACCGCCGGGGGTCATAGACATGTTTGGGGGAAACTTTTGGAAATATGTCGGTTTGTTCTGCAGGCGTTAGGCCAAATGATTGGTTTGGAACCGGTATTTTGGCGTTTGTTCCGCTGGGCGTCTGCTTTGTGGCTTCCGGTTCCGGCTTGGGGGCATGATCCCATTTGCGGAATACCAAAAGAACCTTGAACAGGTCGCCGTCCAACGAGATTTGCAGCGTCCCGTGCTGGAGTTCCGTAAAGCTTCTGGCGATGGCAAGACCAAGGCCGCTGCCCTCCGTATTGCGCGCACCGTCCCCGCGTACAAACCGTTCCGTCAGTTCTTCCGGCGCCATATCCAGTTCCGAACGGGAAATATTTTTGATCTCAATCTCTGCCTCATCTTCCCAGTCGCGCAGTGTTATATACACCCGGGTGGAGGAAAGCGCATATTTCACCGCATTCGTATAAAGGTTTTCAAAAATCCGGAAGGTTTTCTGCGGATCCAGCGTCAGCACCACCTTCTTTTCCGGGAGAATGAACTTAAACTGCAGGTTGGCCGCTTCTATCCGGTCCTCATATTCCAGATAACACTGATGCAAAAGATTGCCGATATCCACCTTGTCGTAATTTAACGTAATATTGTTGGTAGTGGCCTTACTCACTTCAAAGAGGTCTTCTATCAATACCTTTAAGCGCACGGCCTTTTTGTCCAGGGTCTCGATATATTCGGCCTGCTGTTCCTGGGTAATCCCCGGTACCTTGAGCAGGTTGATATAAGTGATTATGGCTGTCAGGGGCGTCTTTAAATCATGGGAAACGTTGGTAATCAGTTCGGATTTCATCCGCTGGCTTTTTACTTCTTCGTCCACTGCCCGTTTAAAGTCTACCTGAATCTGGCGCAATTCGTTTTTGTAACTCTCAAACACACCGAAATCCTCCGACAGGACAATGTCCAAGTCTCCCCTGGCAATGGCACTGGTAGCCCGCAGCAGGCTCTGGTATTTGTTTTGGATGTCCTTCACATATTTTTTCAGCATAAAATAGACAGTGACGGAATAAATGGCCATAAAGAACACGCCCCATACCCAAAACAGACTCATAAACGCCAACAAAAGAAAGTTTGCAATCACCAGCTTTAAAATAATCCTGCGGGCATCCGTGCCGATATCAAAATTGACCAGTTCCCGGTAAAAATTGTGCAGGTAGGCCAATATCCTGCCCCAATAGCGGTACAGGAGGCTGTGCCGCTTAAAGTACCGCCTGAAATGTAAAAGCTCTGGTATCACGCTGCCCAGCGTAAACGCTGCCATAAAGTATACGAAAAACAGTGCCGCCAGCAAAAACCAGCGAATCCATAGCAGGTTCGGGGTTAATAGCTGCTTGGTTATATTGGGCAAAAACCATCCTTTTTGGTAAGCGCAGATCTGGTCGACCATGAACGTCCCTGCCAGCATGCCTCCGGCAAACAGCAGGATATTGATTTCCAGCGGAAACTGGCATATCCGCAGCTTCTGATAGGTATAATAGTCCCTGTCTTTATGGTTCAGGATATACACGCAGCAAAATCCCAGCAAAACTGCGGCAGCGCCAAACGTAAACAAAGTGCCGATGATGCCGCTGGCATAATAGCTCTGTTCGCTGGTGCTTACGTAATCCGGCAAAAAGGAATAATGCTCGGTTCCGTTTAAGAATGCCTCATACTGCTCCACCGTCATGGCATACACGATTTTCATATTTGCGGGCCGTTTCAGTGTCAGCTTGTATCGGTAGGATTCATCGAAGTTTTCATTGTAATAATCTACATAGCATATGCCGTCCGCGTTGTAATAATCGTTTTTGTAGGTCTCCCTTCCAAGGGATTCCACCCGCTTTAAAAACTCTCCCACCTTGCCGGTGGTACTTACACTGCAGTTTTCAATATTGCCCACACCGTCATAATTTACATAGACATAATAAATATAAGGATTCTGCGCCGGGCTCATACCGTTTACAATGTCTTTTAAGGCTGACTGGCTGCTGTTTCCAATGAAAATGCCTGTATCCTTATCCACAGCGTAATAATCCATCTTCTGCGTCAGTTCCTGGGCACGGCTTTTGACTTCCCACAGTCCCATGACGGTTTCTTCCTTGTAGGCATTTACGCTATTGTCCAGTGCGCTTCCCTGTCCGGTTACGTCCTCGTTTACGGTCACAGTCTGGCCATGTCCATATCCGCCTTCGGATTCCGTGCCGGTAAATTCAGCATCCACGAAAAGTTCGCCAAAGGAATAATTGCGCTGCTCCACACGTTCCCGCAGGTATTTATACTGGATATAATTGCTTTCGTACAGCCGCCGGATAAAATAGTTGTCTGTAAAAGGGTCTTCAAACGCATTGCCCGCCCTTTCCTCAAACAGGGGAAGACAGGCCATAAAAACGAACGTGAAGACAAGCATGATTGCACAGGCGATAAAGACGCTTCTTTTGTCATTGCTTTTCCATTTTGTATCCAACACCCCACACCACCTTTAAATATTTTGGATTTTTTGGGTCAAGTTCTATTTTCTCCCGGATTTTCCGGATATGAACCATTATGGTATCCGTGTTGATTGCTTTTTCATTCCAAATCCGCTCATAAATTTCATCCGCCGAAAAAACACGCCCCGGATTTTTCATCAAAAGCAGTAAAATTTTAAACTCAATCGGGGTCAAGCGCACCGGGCTGCCGTCCACAAACACTTCTACCGTCTCTTCATTGAGTTCAATTCCTCCGATTACATGATACGTATCCTTCTCCGGCTCCGACTGGGAAAGCGCCTCTTTGTAGCGGTTGTAACGGCGCAGGTGGGAATTGACCCTTGCAAGAAGCTCAAGCGGCGTAAACGGTTTCGTGACATAGTCGTCAGCCCCCATATTCAGTCCCATAATTTTGTCGACTTCCTCGGATTTTGCGGAGAGCATGACGACCGGGAAGTCATAATTTCTTTCCCGTACCTTCATCATCATCGTAATCCCGTCCATCCGGGGCATCATGATATCCACAATCGCCAGATCGATTTCATGGTTTTCGATTACGGAAAGCCCTTCCATCCCGTCCCCGGCCTGATAAACTTCATATCCTTGGTTTTTTAGGTAAATTTCTATTCCTGCCCGTATATCGGCATCGTCCTCCACGATCAGGATCGTATTCTTCTCCATAAAAGCCCCCTCCTGTTTTTGCGTTGTGACAGTCCAGACAGGTTTGCCCTGTTTGCTTTTGTTTTTCCATTCTAGCATATATCTTATAAAAAGTGTAGCCCGTAAAGCTTACAATACACAACGGAAAAAACCAAAGAATTCCTAAAGAAATTCTTTGGTTTTAAATAATGGGATCAGGCATAATGACTGTACAATGTCCGGAACCGCTATTTAAATTCGGTGCTGTAATACGGAATGATCAGATAGTTCCCGGCGTAGATTTTATCGTCCAACAGATGGTTGGTGAGGCATATCTCCTCCACGTAATCATATATGGACGCATAGTGCCCGTCCGCGTATTGCTGGGCAATGGAATATAAGGTATCCCCGGGCTGTATGAGGATGCTGGTAAAATATTTATAGGAGACCATGTCTTTGCGGGCCTGTGCCTTGGCCAAAAAGCTGCAGCACGAAAAACCGAGCAACAGGGAAAAACAAATCATGGCACACGTCATGAGGAGCCTGCGGCGAAGCTGGCGGATTCTTCTGGTCCGTCCGGTGGAAAGTGTCCGTTCCCCGGTTACCAATAGGATTCTTCTGTTCATCTTAACCTTCCCTCCCTCTTTCCAAAAATGCAAACATTTGTTGCGAACGCTAGTTCCTTTTTTTACAATTATAGCGAACATGTTTTCTGGTGTCAATAGGTTTCATAAAAATAGACGAACATTTTTTCGGAATATATGTTTGCCATTTTTGTAAATCTGTGGTATAATACAAGCGGTAATAAGATTTTTACCCATGTAACCCGGAAGGGAATAATGATTCAGATAAAGGAAAGGGGTCGTATCAGATGGCACAGAAAAAGATCACAGCAAAGCAACAGGAAATTTTAGATTACATTAAGAAGGAGATTTTGAGTAAGGGATATCCCCCTGCAGTGCGTGAGATCTGCGAAGCGGTTCATTTAAAATCCACCTCTTCCGTACACTCCCATTTAGAGACATTGGAAAAGAACGGGTTTATCCGGCGGGATCCTACCAAGCCGCGCGCGATTGAGATTTGCGATGACAATTTCCAGATGGTGCGCTGCGATATGGTGAGCCTGCCCGTTATTGGCAATGTTGCGGCAGGCCTGCCCATTCTTGCCGAGGAAAATGTTGCGAATTATTTTCCTGTTCCGGCAGATCTTGTTCCCACAGGGGAACCGAGCTTCATTTTGAAGGTACGTGGGGAATCCATGATAAATGCCGGAATTTTTGACGGGGATCAGATTTTTGTCCAGAGTTGTAAGGAAGCCAATAACGGACAGATGGTAGTGGCGCTTATCGACGATTCCGCCACAGTCAAGACATTTTTTAGGGAGGACGGACATATTCGTCTCCAGCCCGAGAACGATACGATGGAGCCCATCATCGTGGATGACTGCCAGATTATCGGACGTGTGTTCGGGGTGTTTCGTATTTTAAAATGAAGGCATTGGTATGTCTTTCCCCAAAATGCGGTTTCATACCGGCCGGAAAACACGGGGTGTTTGAACACAGTGTGTTTTCCGGCCTATCGGTTTATTGCTGAATTTGTTTTAGCAGGATTTCTTTTGTGTAAGACATTGCTTTTTGGACGCTTCCCTCCTCGAACGGGACAGAGAGGTTCGCCGCCTTGAGCAATGCAAGATAGCTTAGGCTGCCCCCGGCGTTGCACAGGCAAAGGTAATCCTCCCATGCGGCTTCCCGGTTTTCCTCATAGCGTTTCTTAAATTCCATCGCGCCCATGGTAGTGAGGGTGTAGTTGATGTAGTAAAACGGATAGAGGAAAATATGCAGCTTATGATACCAGTAGCCGCCGCGTTCCATAAACTCGTCATCCTCATATTTACGCCACGGCATATATTTCTCTTCCAGTTTATGCCATTCGTAGGTGCGCTGTTTGGGGGTAAGTTCCGGGTGGGCATACATAATATGCTGGAATTCGTCCACGGCCACACCGAAGGGTACGAAAGTGACGGCTTCCTGCAAATGGGCGAAACGGAATTTATCGGCGTCCTTCCCGAAGAAACGTTCCGCATAGGGGTAAGCGAACTGTTCCATGGCCATGGAATGAATCTCGGCGATATCCGTGGCACTGCTATAATAGGAAGCGATAGGCTGATGGCGCATGGCCTGATACCCTGCAAAAGCATGTCCCAGTTCATGGCTCAATACCTGCATGTCAAAAATCGTGTGATTAAAGCAGGAAAATACATAGGGGGCCTGATAATCCGGCAGATATGTCATGTAGCCGGTAGATGCCTTATTCGCCTTATTTTTTAAATCCATCAGCTTGTGGTCGATCATGAAATCAATGAATTCGCCGGTCTCAGGCCGCATTTCATGGTACATGCCCCGCGCCTGTTCGATCATATAATCATCGTCTCCTGCAGGCTCCGCGTTTCCGTCCGGAAAAACAAATTTTTCATCGTAGACTTTGATTTCATCCACCCCGATCCGTTTTGCCTGTGCTTCATACAGCTTTTGGCACAGCGGTACGATCTCTTTTCGCACCTGTTCCCGGAACGCTTCCACTTCCTTCTGGCCGTAGTCGCGTCTCCCCTGTTGCTTGTAACCAAGGGAAATGAAATTCTCATCCCCAAGCGCTTTTCCCATTTCGTTGCGCACTTGTACCAATTGCGCAAAAATGTCCTCCAGTTCTTCCTCGTTTCCCCGGTAAAAGTCAGAATATGCCCGGAAGGCTTCTTTACGGGTCTGGCGGTCCTGGTTTTCAAAAAACTTCTGAATCCCGTACAGATTATAGGTTTCCCCCCGGAAAGGAATCTGGGCGGTAGCCATCAGCTTCTGGTAACGGGTGGTTAACTCCGCTTCCTTCTGTAAAAAAGGAACCAGTGCAGGATTGAAGCTGTCCAGATCCTGGCGCATGCCCAATAAAAGTTCCCGGCCGTATTCCGCCTCAATTTCCCCGGCAAAAGGACTTTCCAGAATGGACTGTTCGTAGGCCATTTCCGATTCGATCACTGTCGGATAAGTGTTCTGGTTAAATTCCAGTTCCTTCTCATAATAAGCGTCCGTGGTGTCCAGCGTATTGCGGATATTGCAGATGGAATTCATGGTAATCAGGTGCTTGGACGCCTCTTCCACCGTTTTCATGGCTTCCTTGACTTGGGAATAGTCTGTGGCGGTACGGATGCGGCTGGCAGCTTCTTCCCAGATCCCCTTCATCTGATCGTAGTCCGGTCGGACGTATTCCAAAGTATCAAATGTAAATTCTTTCATGACCCTACCCTTTTTGCTCCTTTCAATTTTTTATCCATAGGCCCAGACAGGCCTGTACGGTTACGTTTATGCGGTTTTTTCCATGGATTCGCTGTCATGGATGGCAAAAGCAATGTTCGTGGCGTGGTCTGCCACACGCTCCAGGCCGGAAACCAGATCGGAGAAAATCATCCCTGCCTCCGGGGAACATTCCCCGGAAGTAAGCCTTTCGATATGGCTTTGCTGCAACTGTCTCTCTTTTTCGTCAATCTGATCCTCCAGGCGGCAGATATCCTGCATATGCTTATCGGAACTGGTCGCAAACATTTCTATGGAATACCGGATAATATCGTTTACCATATCCAGCATTTCGCCCAACTCCTTTTGGGCCGCCTTGGAAAAACCCACTCCGGTCTGCTGCCTGCGGACGGCGGCATCCGCCACATTTTCCGCGTGATCCCCGATCCGCTCTATGTCATTTACCACATGGAAGAGACCACCGATGCTTTTTAAGTCTTCTATGGGAAGGGTGGTCTGGTTGATTTTTACCATGTAATCCGTGATGGCATGGTTGAGGAAATCTATATTTTTCTCCATATGGTATACTTCCTCTATATCTTCCTCGTCCAGGGTGATGAGGGCGTTCATGGCGCGGTTTAGGTTTTCGCTGGCAAGGGAAGCCATGCGCTCCAGTTCCTTCATCACTTCCACCACTGCAGTGGCAGGATTGAATACGACCTTATCCCCGATATACTGTAAGGTAAAGCTTTCCCGGTATCCCACGCTTTTATCCGTACCGGGCACGAGCAGATAAGTTAGTTTCACAATCCAGCCGGAGAACGGGAACAGGATTACCACCTGGACAATCTTAAACACCGTGTGCGCGTTTGCCACCACACGTCCGGCATTTTCCCCGGAAATGGCATGTAAAAGTCCTAAAATCGGGTTCATGGCAAGCAGGAGGATCACACACATGAGTATGGTACCGATTACATTGAAAAGAAAATGGATCATCGCCGCCCTCTTGGCATCCTTTTTTCCGGCCATGGAAGCCAAAAGCGCAGAAGTACAGGCGCCGATATTACAGCCTAATATGATAAACATACAGATGGGAAGTTCCAGTAGTCCCTGATTGGCCATCAGAAGGACGATGCTGACCGTAACGGAAGAACTCTGGATGACCGCGGTCAGAACCGTGCCGACTACGATGGCAAAAAACGGATTGGTAAGGGAATGCAAAAGATGCACGATCTGGGGCATATCCCGCATACCTGACATTGCGGAGGACATGCCGTCAAGTCCCATGAACAAAACGCCAAAACCAAGAACAATATTGGCAAATTTGACAATCCGCTGTTCTTTACAAAACATGACGGCCAGTGCGCCAGCAAGCAAAAATACGGGGGCAATCTCGGAGAGGTTAAAGGATACCAGCTGTGAGGTAACTGTGGTGCCTATGTTGGCCCCAAAAATCACCCCGGCGGCCTGATACAGCGTCATCAGCCCGGAATTGACAAAACTGACCACCATGACCGTGCAGGCCGATGAGGATTGGATGATCGCCGTAAAAACAATTCCCACAATCATACCGAAAAACTTGTTTGTGGTAAACAATTCCAGAATACCGCGCAGCCTGGCGCCCGCAGCTTTTTCTATACTGTCGCTCATCATATGCATGCCCAGCAAGAACAGGCCAAGACCGCCTGCCAGAGCCAAAAGCATCGCTCCTATGTCCATTTCTCCCTCTCATTTCTGCCGACGTATGGCGGCGTTATGATTTTTCTTTTGCATGTGCCGTTTTTTTTGAAACGGCCTAAATCTTATTTTACTTGATATTGCAAAAACTTACAAGAGCTTTCTTCCCCATTCCATATCCTGCTCCAACTGCTTTTTAAGATCCGGGATGGAGGCAAACCTTTTTTCCGGCCGTAAAAAATGCAGAAGCCGGACCGTAATGAACGTATCGTATATATTTTGGTCAAAATCGTAAAGAAAGGTTTCCACGCAGACCGGCGGGTTATGCGTGTGTTCCACCGTAGGCTTGACACCGATGTTTGTCAGTCCGAAAAACGTACCGTGGCAGCATTCTGTCTGGGAAAAATAAACGCCGTTTGGGGGCAGGAGCTTATCGGCAGGAGGATGCTGGTTTACGGTGGGAAACCCAAGGGTTCGTCCCAGTTTTCTGCCATGCACCACGGGGCCCATAATCGCATAGGGAGCGCCCAAAAGACGGTTTGCTTCCTCCATCCTTCCGGCATGGACGGCCTTTCGCACGCGTGTGGAACTGATGGCAGTCTCCCCGTCATACACTTTGTCCACAATTTGTACCGCATAGCTACAGGTGGCAGCGTATTGCATCAAAAGCGCACAGTCCCCACGTCCCTGCGCACCGAAAGAAAGGTCGGTTCCCGCCACCACAAGGGCGGTATGCAGCCTTTTTTGCAGATAGTCTTCGAGAAACGTTTCCGGGGGCGTGGCCGCCGTCGTTTCATTCATCGGAAATTCCACCAAAAGATCCACACCGAATTGACGGAAAAACCTTCGCTTTTCGTCCCTGGTGGTCAGTCCCTTTACCGGTTGTCCGCTAAAAAAAGCGGCGGGCGGCGGGTCAAAGGTAAAAACAACGGCTTGCAGGCCGTTGTCTTTGGCCGCCAGCAGCTTCTCCAGCAAAAGCCTGTGCCCGCAGTGCAGGCCGTCAAATTTCCCGATTGCGACCGCAGATTTCCGATCCGTATCAAATTCGCAGGTTCCGGAAATAATCCGCATGGCCCTCCTTTCCGGGAATCATATCCCTTTTGTGCGTAAAAGCTTAATGGGTAAAAAACAGTTTAACCGGTTTTAACCGGCATTCTTTTTCCTGCCAGCTGTAAATACCGTAAAAACAGCCGTCTTTTCCATAAAGCCGGATTTGCTGTCCTTCTTTTAGAAATACCCTTTCTTTTGGTGTTATCCACTCCAGATGTTCCAATAGCAAAGGGTTTCCGTTATCGGCTCGCCTGGCGGCCTCCGGTTTGACGCAGGCTGCCATGAGATGTGCAAACATGGTATCCGTGGAAAGCAGGATGGTTTCCAGTTGTCCTTTTTGTGAAAGCTCCTCGATTTGGGACAGTTTGTAAGCATCCTGCAGACAAAAGCGGCCGGAACGGGTGCGCACCAGACTTTCCATAATACCACCACAGCCGGCCATCTGTCCGATGTCGTGGCACAGGGTACGGATATAGGTTCCCTTGGAACAGCAAACGGTCATGGTGACATAGGGAAGGGCAATCTGTTCGATATGAATAGAGTGAATGACAACGGTACGGGGCATGCGCTCCACTTCCTTTCCGGCACGTGCCAGGTCGCAAAGCTTTTGTCCGTTTACTTTCAACGCGGAATACATGGGCGGAAGCTGTTCATATTCTCCCACGAAGGATAGAATGATCTGCCTTATTTGCCCTGCTTTAAGCAAAACAGGATGCTCTTTGAGTGTTTTCCCGGAGGCATCCTGCGTGTCCGTGACACGGCCAAGATACAGCACAGCACGGTATTCCTTATCCTTATCCGTAAGCATATCGCATAGTTTTGTGGCGTTTCCCAGGCATACCGGAAGTACCCCGGACGCGTCCGGGTCCAGGGTACCTGTGTGACCTATCTTTTTTTGACCGCAGATTTTCCGCAGCTTTGCCACCACATCAAAGGAGGTAAAGCCGGGTTGCTTATAGACATTTAATATGCCGTCCATTTACGTGATAATCCCTTCTTCCAGCTGTCTTTCGATATGTAAGGACATATTGTTGATACAGTCGTGATACGTTCCCTGCATGGCCGCCCCGGCCGCACGCACATGGCCGCCTCCCCCAAAATATGCGGCGATTTTTGCCACATCCACTTTTCCGTTGGAACGCAGGCTGACTTTATATTCCATAGGGCCTGTCTGGTACATGAAAATAGCACATTCCACGCCGGCAGTGATCCGAAGCTGGCTGACAATGCCGTCCAGATCGGCAGGGGTTGCATGGTAAAAATCCATGGTCTTTTTGTCGATGGCGCTGACGATACACCTGCCGTCCATGAACAGGATACTCTCCAAAAGCGCCCTTCCTAAAATTTGGTTCTGTACATATGTTTTTTCATAAAATGTCCGGTCGATCAAACCGGGAAAATCAAAACCATGTCCGATCAGCTTTGCCGCAATTTCCAAGGTGTGGGGGGTGGTATTGGAATACTGGAACACCCCCGTGTCGTGAATGATGCCAATGTAAATGGCTTTGGCGATCGCTTCATCCACAAGGGATTCATCAAGCAGTTCATAAACCAGTTCGCTGGCAGAACTCGCCTTTGGATTGACATAATTTATGACGCCGCAGCCGTTGGCATTGCTGATGTGGTGGTCAATGTTGATCGTCTTTTTTGCACTGTGGAAATATTTCTCTGCATCGCCCATGCGGCCGTTTGCCGTATCCACTACAATGCAGACATCATAGACAATGTCCGCGCTGCAGTCGGATTTGATTTCTTCGATCCTGTCAATACAATTAAAAATCGGGGCGGGCTTTTCTAAGTACAAATCTATCTGCGCACAGGGCATCGCCTTTTTCAAATACAGGTACAGCCCCATACAGGAACCGACACAGTCGCCGTCGGGCCTTATATGCCCGCTGACGGCGATTTTTTCCATGCCGTTAAGCTCCTCCAAAATCTTCTTCATTTTCTTCCTCCACGCCTTTTTGGGCCCGCTGCTGTGCCATGACTTCGTCAATTTTATGGGACATGGCAACGCCGTAAGCAATCGACTGGTCCATCACGAACTGAATGGTGGGCGTATTGCGCAGGTTTACCTCCCTGGCAAGCCTGCTGCGGATAAAGCCTTCCGCACTTTTGAGGCCTGCCAGGGTATCCTTTTGCGCCTCCTCATTTCCCAATACACTGATATATGCTTTGCATGTTTTTAAATCCGGCGCCACTTCCACAGACACGACGCTGGTCATGGGGGCAATCCGGGGATCCTTGATTTCGCCCCGGATTACCTGTGCCAGCACACGCTGCACCTCACCGTTAATTCTGCTTCCTTTTACGTTGTTTCTGCTCATGTTAGCCTTTCTGTCACCGAATCAGCGCGGCACTTCCACCATAATATAGGCTTCCACAATGTCAAGTTCCTGCATCTTGTCAAAGCCCTCAAATACAAGGCCGCATTCATATCCTGCTTTTACTTCCTTCACATCGTCCTTAAAGCGCTTTAAGGATGCAAGGCCTCCCTCATAAATCTGTTCGCCTTCCCTGGTAATCCTGATTTTGCAGTTGCGCTGGAAAATACCGTCAAGCACGTAGGAGCCCGCGATATTGCCTACTGCGGACGCTTTGAAGATCTGCCTGACTTCCGCATGCCCGATCACTTTCTCTTCGAAAATGGGATCCAGCATTCCCTTCATGGCGGCTTCGATATCCTCAATGGCTTGGTAGATAACCCTGTAGAGACGTACATCCACCCCTTCCGTTTCCGCTGTGGCTTTTGCCGTCGCATCGGGGCGCACGTTAAAACCGATGATGATGGCATTGGACGCGCTCGCCAGCGTGACGTCGGATTCGTTTATGGCGCCGACCCCGCCATGGATGCATTTTACCACAACTTCTTCGTTGGAGAGCTTCAAAAGGCTTTGCTTGACCGCTTCCACACTACCCTGTACGTCAGCTTTGACGATCAGGTTGAGTTCTTTTAAGTTGCCCTCCTGAATCTGTGTAAACAGATCGTCCAGGGACATCTTGGATTTGGTCTCTTCCAGTTTCTTTTCCTTATTCTGTTCGATAAAGGCGGCGGCGTAGGACTTGGCCTCTTTGTCGCTTTCATGGGCAAGGAACACATCGCCCGCGTCCGGCACATCGGAAAGCCCCAAAATTTCCACCGGGGTGGAAGGGCCTGCCTCCTTTACACGCTTGCCCTTGTCGTCAATCATGGCGCGCACTTTACCGCTGGAAGAACCTGCGGATACAAAATCCCCCACATGCAGGGTGCCTTTTTGCACCAGCACGCTGGCCACCGGCCCCCTGCCTTTGTCAAGTTCTGCCTCGATGACAAGTCCCCTGGCCATACGGTCGGGATTGGCTTTCAATTCCTGCACCTCGGCTGTCAGAAGAATCATTTCCAAAAGGTTTTGCAGGCCTTCCCCGGTCTTTGCGGAAACGGGGACAAATACCGTGCTGCCGCCCCAATCTTCCGCCACCAGTTCGTATTCTGTCAGTTCCTGTTTGACCCGGTCTATATTGGCGTTTGGCTTGTCGATTTTGTTTACCGCCACAATAATTTCAATTCCGGCCGCTTTGGCGTGGTTGATCGCCTCAATGGTCTGGGGCATCACACCGTCGTCTGCCGCTACCACCAGCACGGCGATGTCCGTGGAGTTGGCGCCGCGCATACGCATCGCCGTGAAGGCCTCATGTCCCGGAGTATCCAAAAAAGTGATTTTTTGGCCGTTAATCTGAACGGTATAAGCGCCGATATGCTGGGTGATACCTCCCGCTTCCCGGTCTGTGACATTCGTCTTGCGGATCGCATCCAGAAGGGAGGTTTTACCATGGTCAACGTGGCCCATGACACAGATGACAGGCGGCCTTGTAACCATGGTCTCTTCGCTTTCCTCGTCCTCCTTTAAAAGTTCCTCAATGACATCCACCTTGACTTCTTTTTCGCAGATAATGTCATATTCGATGGCAATGTTTTCCGCGTCCTCATAGGAAACCTCCTGGTTTACCGTCACGATCTTTCCCTGCAGGAAAAGCTTTTTGATGATGGCCGCAGGCTGCAGCTTCATCTTTTCTGCCAGTTCCTTGATGGTGATGTTTTCGGGAATGGTGATCACCTTAATGGTTTCTTCCGGCTCCGCCGCTTTGGGCTCGGGCTTGATGAAGCGTCCGGCGCGTTTGTTCTTTAAATTGGCCGCGCTGTCCTCCTCATAGATTGCGTCTTTTTTGGATTTTCTATCCCTGTCCTGCTGGTTTAGCCTTCTGTCATCACGCCTCTTTTCCGTATCCTTTGCCGGGGCTTCCGCCGTAAAGCCTTTGGAAGGCGAAGGTTTTTTGAAGGAATTGTTCGGCCTTCCATCGCCTGCCGGAAAACGGCCGCCATTTGTCCCAGGACGTCCAGTGCCCGCACCAGCGCGGCCAGGGCCTGCAGTGCGATTATAACCCGAATTATCCCTTGCAGGGCCGTTATAACCCGGACGGTTTTGGTCTCTTCTGGGGCCGGTACTTCCCTGGGGCCGGTCCTGACCGGTTCTGGTATTTCTGTTGGATGCGCCATTTCTGTCCCCCCTGTCATTTCTGGATTGGCCGTATCTGTTCGCATCGTTTCTGCCGCCGTCGCTTCTGGCGTTATCGTTTCTGGATTGGCCGTATCTGCCAAATTCGCCCCTGCCTTGTCCCTGTCCTTTTCCTGAATCGTTTCTGGAGTGGTCGCCCCGGTTTTTGGCATCGCCCCTGTTGTCGCTTCTGGCCTCTCCCCTGGTATTATCGCGTCCCTGGGCCCTTTCACTGCGGTTGCCTGCAGGCAGGGTAGTCTGGTGCTCCACCTTTTCCGCCGTATTTTCGGTTCTGGCTTGTGCCATGGCAGCTTCCTGCGCCTCTTTTTGCTGTGCTTCAAGGGCGCGTAAACGCTCAGCGTCCGCTTTTTTCTGTGCCTCAATCTCCAAAGCTTTCTGTGCGCGCTCGGCCCTTTCCATCGCTTCTTTTGCAGCGCGTTCAATGCTCAAAAGCTTTTCGTCCGGCATTACCGGTTGGCTGGGTTTGGTCAACGGACGGATCAATGGCCGGTTTTCGGTGCGGATGGCGCTGCCGTTTCCACGGTTTCCAAAACCTTTTGCATCGCGTCTTTTGTTATCGCTGTTTTTGCCGCCGTTGTTTTTTGGGTCTTTGTTTCTTATGTCTGTAGTACGGTTTTCATTTCTTTTGCTGTCGTTTCCCCGTCCGCCGCTTTTTCTGTCATTGTTTCCGAAAACATTTCCTTTCATACGGCTGTTTTGGGGATTGTTCACGACAATGATTTTGGATTTTTTCTGCGGTTTTGCCTGCCCGTCCTTTTTTTCATGGACTAAAGCAGACTGGGAGGACTCTTTGACGCCGGATTCTTCCGTTTTCTCCACCTGCATCATCCTTTCTGGCTGTACTGGCTTTGCCTGCCCTGCGCTTTTTTCCTCTTTTTTGGGCGCTGCAGCCGGAATTTCCTGCTTTGGCGCACTTTCGGGGGATGCTTTTTTAGAAAATTTGTTCTTAACCCATTCCACGGCTTCCCCCTCAATGGAACTTTGCGGTGTTTTTACATCCATTCCCCGTTCCTGCAAAAACGTGAGAATTTCTTTACTCTTAATTTCCAACTCTTTTGCAAGTTCATGTACCTTTATTTTTGCCATGCCACTACCTCCGTCTCATTCCCGGCTTCCTCCAGATGTTTCCCCAGGCTCTTGGCAAACCCGTCGTCACACACCGCAAGACAAGCCCGCATCTCTTTTCCCATCGCACGTCCCAATTCTTCCTTGGTTCCGTATTCAAAATAAGGTACTCGGTAAAACGCACACATATTACGAAAGTTTTTCTTGGTATTGTCCGAGGCATCCGTCCCTACGATGACAAGGCAGGCTTTTCCTTTTTTGACGGAACGCTCCGTCATGAATTCACCGCTTGCGATCCTCCCTGCTTTCGTGGCAAGCCCCAGCATAGAAAATACTTTATTCTGTCTCACTCTCTCCAAACTCCCTTTCCAGGCTGTCATAAACCTCATCCGGAATATTGGTCTTAAAGGAACGTTCCAATCCCTTACACTTCCGGGCTTTTTGTAAACAATCCATCCGTTTACATAGATAAGCCCCCCTGCCGTTTTTTCTTCCGGTCATATCTAAAACCATGGAACCTTCCGGTGTCTTTACGACCCGCATCATGCTCCTTTTGTCATACATTCCGTTGCAGCCCACACATTGTCTCACAGGAATTTTTTTAGGCATCCTCTTCCTCCCCTAAAAATCCTGCACCGGCATTTTCATCATAAGTCCCTTCGTCCTGCGCTTCCAAAAAGCCGTCCCCTGTATACGCTTCCCCACTTAGGACCTCTCCGTCGCTTTCATAGAGTACGTCTTCGTCTTCGTAGTCCTCGTCATACTCGTCCTCTTCGTAATCGTTCACGTAATCTTCATACCGAAAGCCCGGGGCGTCCTTGGCCTGGGTTTCTGATTTGATATCAATCTTGTAACCGGTCAGGCGGGCTGCCAGTCTTGCATTTTGCCCTTCCTTGCCGATGGCAAGTGAAAGCTGGTAATCGGGAACGACGACTTTAGCGGTTCTTTCATCCGGATCCGCATACACTGCCACAATCTTGGCGGGCGACAGGGCATTTTGGATCAGGTTTCCGGGATTTTCATCCCAGCATACTATGTCGATCTTCTCTCCCCTAAGTTCGTCCACGATGGCATTTACACGGGAACCGTTCATGCCGACGCAGGCGCCCACGGCATCCACGTTGGGATTGTTGGACCATACGGCCATTTTGGTACGGCTTCCCGCCTCCCGGGCAATGCTCTTGATTTCCACCGTTCCGTCACGGATTTCCGTTACTTCGGATTCAAACAGACGTTTTACCAGTTCCGGGTGGGTCCGGCTCACCAGGATACGGGGACCCTTCGGCGTATTCTTTACCTCCAGAATGTAGACCTTGATGCGTTCCGTCGGTTTAAAGTTTTCCCCCTTTACCTGTTCGCTCTCGTTTAAGAGCGCGTCCGCTTTTCCTAAATTGACGCTGATATTGCGTCCCAGGTACCGCTGTACCACGCCGGTCACAACATCCTTTTCCTTCTCAAAATACTGGTTATAGACAACGCTTCTTTCTTCCTCACGGATTTTTTGCAAAATAACGTTCTTGGCATTCTGGGTTGCAATGCGCCCAAACTCCTTGGACCTGATTTCCACATGGATGGTATCCCCTGTCTGCGCCTTTTTGGAGATTTCCTGCGCCAGCTTAAGCGGAATCTGCAGACAGTCGTCCTCCACATCCTCTTCCGATTCCACCACCTCTTTTTCCGCATAGCACAAAAAATCGCAGGTATCGCGGTCAATTTCCACTTTCACATTATCAGCCTTGCCAAAATGCTGTTTGCAGGCCGTGATCAGGGAATTCTCGATGGCCTCAAATAAGGTTTCCTTGCTGATCTCCTTTTCTTTTTCCAGGATATCCAGTGCTTCTTTCAACTCCTTGTTCATCTCATCCTCCATTATCAAAAATCAAATGCCAACCGAATCAATGCAACCTCTTTTCTTACAAATTCCATTTCTTGTTCCGGAGTTTCAATGACGATCCTATCTGCGTCAAAACCTTTGAGTATTCCGGAAAAGTCCCTGCATTTTTCCATTGGCTTGTATAGCCGGATTTCCACTTTTTGCCCAAGGCTTTTCTCCAAATGTTTGTCCTTTTTCAATGCCCTGCCAAGACCAGGGGAACTGACCTCCAAAATGTAGGCGTCCTCTATAAAATCTGCGCTGTCCAGACGGTCAGACAACGCCCTGCTCACACGCTCACAGTCTCCGATATCCACTCCCTGTGGCTTGTCAA
>CARDPF010000032.1 GCA_948960675.1 uncultured Eisenbergiella sp. | reverse complement strand
CGCAAACTGTACCCAGTACAGCTTTGGATGCGCCTGCCCGGTAAGAGGGCTGCCCCGCCACCAAATTCCCATCCCCAACCTGCAGGCACACCGTCCGGGCCCATACCTAAACGAAATGACATTGTTGTCTGCCCTGGTACACTGCGGGCAATAATTTTCCGAAGCTGTACCATATTTTGTTGCCCCATGCACCAAATTGTGCTAAAATAGGGGACAGGCATTGTATACATATGTCAATACTTTACAAGGGGATTTTACCATGCAAACACCAGCGCAAATTGCCAACACGTATGTTACGGTCGGCACTAACAAAGCAAAATTGTCCACCGCAAAAATGTTTGTTCTCGCCATTTTTGCCGGTATATTTATCGCCATTGCAGGAGCCTCCGCTACCATCGCCTCCGCCACCGTGGCAGACCCGTCCACCTCCCGCCTTTTAAACGCACTGATTTTCCCGGGCGGTCTGGTTATGGTCGTTTTAGCGGGCAGCGAATTATTTACAGGCAACAGCCTGCTGATTATTCCGCTTCTTGAAAAACGGATCCATATCGTCGAATTGCTGCGCAGCTGGGCCGTCGTCTATCTGGGAAACCTTGCCGGTTCCCTTTTGGTGGCCGCCGCTTTCGTATACAGCCATGCCGCCGGACTTTACAACGGACAGCTTGCACAAACCTTGGTCAATACCGCTGCCGCCAAAACTTCCTTATCCTTTTCAGACGCGTTTTTGCGCGGCATCCTGTGCAACATTCTCGTCTGTATCGCAGTGTGGATTACCATTGGCGCTTCCAAGGCCTCCGGAAAGGTCATCGGCCTGTATCTGCCCATTGCCATCTTCGTCCTCGGCGGTTATGAGCACTGCGTCGCCAACATGTTTTATATCCCCGCAGGCATCTTTTCTTCCATGGAATACCGGCTTTCGGCAGACGGACTGCATTGGGGAAGTTTCTTTCTCCAAAACCTTTTGCCCGTCACGCTGGGTAATATGGCCGGAGGCATGCTCGTGGGGCTGGGTTACTGGTTTGCCTACCTCCACCAGACGCCGCCCAAAAACAAATAAAAGAAACCGCCCGGAAGGCGTCGGCATCTTACATCTGCCTGCGCCCTTCAGGCGGTTTTATAGCGTTAAACCGTTACCGGAATTGTCCTTTCCCAAACCGGACTTCACAATCCTTGCGGTAAAATGAAATTCCATAGCAGGCAACCTTTTGGTATCCTTCCATGTGCAATTCCTCCATATATTTTCTGTCATATACCTGCAGCAGCGCCTTTTCGGCATCGGCTTCCAAATCGTCAATGCATTCCGAAACTTTTACTTCCAGAACAAACGCCCGCCCGCGCAGGGAAGGACTCTTCACGATAAGGTCAGGCCTTCCGTTGCCGGATTCCCTGTTGGATTTTACCAAGTAGTTCTCACTCTGGCTTAAAATCCCGGCCAAAAATCCGTGGTAAAAATTCTCTGCACTGTCATAGAAACTGATAGCGCCAAAAAGCTGTTCGCTCAAAATCCCTCCCATCTTTTCCGCATCGCCCTCTTCCATGGCCCGGTACAGATCCCGGAAATCCTGCTTCTCCATCTTTTTACGGAACCATCCCAGAATCGTATCCCGGTAAATCGTCTTCACCTCTACATTCGGAATGCGCACCTGTAAAAACACGGAGGAATCACGGAAGTATTCGGTCTTTTTCGTCAGGTATCCGGTAAAGAAAAGGAAATTCCACAGATTTTCCCCCCGCTCCCGCATATCTTCATAAGTGACCTCCTCATGCACCTGTATATCCAGCGTTCCGTCATTCAAAAGCGTCTCAATCTGTCCTTTCGTCTCCCGGTCGGCATTCATAATCATATCCTTCACAATGTCATTGGAACTGGTATTAATCCAATAGGGATGGGGGAACGCATTCCTGTCGCCACATAAATCATACAGAAACTTTATAACACTCCAGGGATTATAAACCCCTGTATTTCCAAACAGATATCCGTCATACCATTCTTTCATCGTCGGGAAACGGCTTTCCACCCCATAATAGGCCATAATCCGCTTCACTTCCGTCTCTGTGAACCCAAAGTGTTCGCTATATTTCTTGTCCAGAACGGAAACAATATTCAAATGATTCAACCCTGTGAAAATACTCTCCTTGGAAATCCTAAGACATCCGGTAATCACCGCAAATTGCAGATAATCGTTGGTCATTAACGCGGACTCAAACAGCGAACGGACAAATCCAACCATCCTCTCATAAAACCCACCAAAATACGCATTTTCCAGAGGCACGTCATACTCGTCAATCAAAATAACCGTTTTCTTCCCCGTAACCTTATACATGCATCTGCAAAACAGCTTCAGGGAACCGCGAATCTGCTTTTCGTCCGCTTTTTCATCCGCAATGCCAAGATACTGCTCATATTCACTGCATGAAAGAAGTTCCTTCCCCCGTTCCACAATGTCCCTGTGCCGGTCAAATTCCGCCGCAATTTCGGCCTGTATGGCGTAAAAAGCATTTTCGCAGTTCTCCTGTTTTGCCGATTTCAAAGTCAGGTTGAGCACCGGGTACATCCCCATTTGGCTGCGGTACGCTTCCCCGGCCTCCATAATTTTCATTCCTTCAAAAAGTGTGCAGTTTTGAAGATTTTTTTCGCCATTCCCGGTATCCTCAAAAAAGTAACGGAGCATGCTAAGGTTCAGCGTCTTGCCAAAACGTCTGGGGCGGGTAAACAAATTTACCTCCCCTTTTAAATCCAGCAATTCCTTTATCAGCATAGTTTTATCAATATAACTATAGCCTTCCCTTATTACCTTTTCAAAATTGTCAACACCTATCGGCAATGGTTTTTTCATCTGACACCTCCCCATTTTGCCACCCTTCTCCACCCGGATGCCAAACCGGCAGCCCTATTCCCTGACCCGGTAAAGATAGGCATTGCCCCTTTTCCCGTCCCGCTCCACCACCCCCACATAGTGGAGAATATGGAGCACAATGCCCGCCAATTGCTTGCCGATATGTACCTGTCTGCCGAAATCCATTACCGTAAACGGTTCGGCAAGTTCATAGGGAAGAAGCTGTAAATAGTCCTGGGGGCAGTCAAACTCCATTTCCATTTCCAGGGATACGGGAATCCGGTCAAAACGGCTGGAGCCCCTCTTTTTGTCCCTGCTCCACCCGTTCAACAGTTTATATTCCTCCATATTTAAAAAAACCAGCCGTATGCACAGGTTCGGATCCCGCAGATAGGATTTAATCTTATACAGTTCCGGAAACGCCATATAGGGATTTCCCCGCACGGGGGATTTACGCCCCCCGGAAATTTCCCCGCTCTCTTCATCAATCCAAAACAGCCGTTTGGTCAGGGGAATCGGATAGACGATGGTGACAGGATAATGCGGCAGGAAACGGTCCAGCTTTACGCGCATCCGGTTAAAGCTTCTGGTCTGGATCTCCACAATGCCGGTTCCCGTGTAAATATCCGCAACACAGTTCTCCACCCAAATCTCATGCATATCCGTATCCGGCGCATAATAATTTTTCAATACCGCATGCACGGTTTTCTCCGACAGCGTCCCGATACCGCTGCGCTCCCTGTTATGTCCGACAATTTTTTCCTTTGCCGCTTCAAAACGGCGTATCTCTTCCGCTGTCATTTTCAGATTTGAAATGCGACCTCCCCGGCCTCGGCGACCTCCCGCATGCAGGTAACTGCGACAGAACCCGCGCCGATATGACAGGTCACGCTCAAAGAAAGCCTGTTTAAAATGATCTCATATCCGGGAAATGCCTCTTCCAGTTCCTGTTTCCACTCTGCCGCCTCTTCTTCCGTACAGGTATATGCGCCCCGGATATAGGTCTTTTGCCCATTAAAACGATGCGCAAGGTCGTATTGGACGGCTTCAATCATCTTGCGTTTCGCCTGCTTTTTGCCCCGTACCTTCGCATAAGTATCCAGCTTTCCCCCCTGAATCTGCAAAACCGGCTTAATGTTGAGCGCAGTGGCTATCGCTGCGGCAGCCGGGGTCACGCGGCCACCCTTTTTTAAGTATTTCATCGTATCGACTGCGATATAAATGCTGGACTCCAGCGCCTCCCGCTCCAGCACATCCTTGATCTGCCCTGCCCCCATTCCTGCGTCTGCCATCTTCTTGGCTTCCAGCACGGACTGCCGCATCGTGACGGAAATTCTCTTATTATCCACCACATACACCCTGCCGTCATATTCCTGCGCCATTGCCGTTGCAGTCTCGCAGGTTCCGCTCAAACCGCTGGACATCGGGATATGCACCACCTGTTCATATTCTGCAAGCAGCTTTTCCCACAGTTCCATCACCTCTCCCGTGGCCGGCTGGGAAGTATGGATATCCGCATCCTTCTCCAAATACCGGTAAAACTCTTCCTGCGTCAGTGTAATATCCTCCAAAAACAACTCTTCGTCAATAAAAAACGGCATCGGTATTACATAAATCCCGTATTTTTTTGCCTCGCTCTGCGTAATACCACTGTTACTGTCCGTTACAATCGCAATTTTATCCATTCCATCCACTCCTTAACAAACCTGTCATGTCCCTGCCGCGCCGCCTAAATACCATTGCCATTATCCTTTGAATACATATTTGTGCAGCCTGTCAAACGCCTCCTCTACCAGCGTGCGGGGAAGCGCAAGATTCATCCGGATGGTATCCGGACAGTTAAACGGACGGCCATCCTGCCAGATTACCCCTACCCGGATTCCTGCCTGTAGCAATTCATCCATGGACATCCCTTTCTTTTCCAGCCACTTTTTACAATCCAGATACAGCATATAGGTACCCTGTGGCTTTGCCAGTTCCACTCCTTCAAAGTGCTCCCTTATAAACGCATAAGCATATTCCACATTTCCGGTCAGCACATGCCGCAACTGCTCCACCCATTCGCTGCCCTCCGGCCGGTAAGCGCCGATCAGGGCATGCATGGACAAAACATTCATACTGTTATAATGGCACAGTGATGCCTGTTTGCGCACACGGTCCCGCAGATACGGGTTATAAATGATATGGTAGGAGCCTATCAGCCCTGCCAGATTAAAGGTTTTGGACGGCGCATAAACCGCGATTGTCCGGTTTTTGGCATCCTCCGAAACACTCTGTGTCGGGATATGGCTGTAACCCTCCAATGTCAGATCCGACCAAATCTCGTCGGAAACCACCACACAATCGTTTTTGCGGTACACCTCCATGGCGGCCGCAATCTCCTCCCGCTCCCAAACCCTTCCTGAGGGATTGTGCGGGGAGCAAAATACCGCAAAATGGATATGGTTTTCTTTGATCTTTTTGTCCATATCCTCATAATCCATCCGCCAGATTCCGTCCCGGTCCCGCTTTAAATCCGAAAGGACAATTTTTCTGCCGTTATTTTGCATCGTGCCCGTAAATCCCACATATGTAGGCGCATGGAGCAATACCGCCTCACCCGGCGCGGTAAATGCCTGCAGCGCGGAAGAAACACAGCCCAAGACGCCGTTTTCGTAACCGATCTCCTCCCGGGTAAGCCCTTGCACATGATTGTGCTTTTCCTGCCATCCGATAATACTGTCATAGTACTCCTGCGTCGGCTCAAAATACCCGAACGCCGGATGCCCCACCCTTGCAATGATATGCTCTTGAATGGTGGGGGCCGTAGCGAAATTCATATCCGCCACCCACATCGGGAGACGCGAAAATCCCTCCGCCACCTCGGCATCCAAAACGGGTATGACGTCCACCGCAATGGAATCCTTTCCTCTTCTGTCCATAATGGTTGTAAAATCGTACTTCATTTCGTCCTCCTGTATTTTTATGCCTTCCGGCACTTTTCCCTCCTTGTGTCCTCATGCAACCGTAACAGTTCAGACAGGTCTGTCCTGTTACGGTATCCACCCATTATTTCTCTATCTTAACACACACGCATCCCTTTCGCAAGCATGCCAAAAAACTTAGTAGTTATCTGCCTTGACCGCAAAGTAAGCCTGCGGATGCGCGCACACGGGACAGACTGCGGGCGCATTCCTGCCGATTACGATATGGCCGCAATTGGAACACTGCCAAATGGCATCCCCCTCTTTTGAAAAGACCAACCCGTTTTTCACATTGGCCAAAAGTTTTAAATATCTTTTCTCATGTTCTTTCTCAATCTCCCCAACCTGCTCAAACAGCCTTGCGATCGCCCCGAATCCCTCCTCCCTGGCCACTTTGGCAAATGTGGCGTACATATCCGTCCACTCATAATTCTCGCCCTCCGCTGCAGTCTTGAGGTTTTTCGCCGTATCGTCGATCCCTCCGTTTAACAGTTTAAACCAGATTTTCGCGTGTTCCCTTTCATTATGTGCCGTCTCCTCAAAAATCCTGGCAATCTGCACATAACCTTCCTCCCTGGCTTTGGACGCAAAATACGTATACTTGTTGGTCGCCTGCGATTCCCCCGCAAAAGCCGCCAATAGATTTTCCGCTGTCTTACTCCCCTTTAGTTCCATGTTATTTTCCTCCAATTTCATTGTTTTTATGGCCGCACGGTTCAGCCAAAGGCTGCTCGGCAACGTTATTTCCATTATGTCCCATTTCCGTGTGGCTTATTCCATTATTGTTACGTTTTGGCCCGTCCGGTGGATTGTCCTGTCAAACCAAAAGTGGTACAATATAGCCGAAGAACCTTTGTGGAAAAATCCCCCGAAAGGAGCGTTTTTATGAACAAACTTTTGTACGGCGTTGCGTATTATGACGAGTATATGCCCTATGACCGGCTGGATGAGGATGTACGGATGATGCAGGAGGCCGGAATCAATCTGGTACGGATTGCGGAATCCACCTGGAGCACCCTGGAGCCCGAAGACAATGTATTTGATTTTTCCCATATAGACCGTGTGCTGGACGCAATGGGGAACGCCGGTATCCATGTGATTGTCGGAACCCCCACCTACGCCATTCCCTCCTGGATGGAAAAAAAGCACCCTGACATTATGGTAGTCACCAAAAGCGGACGGAGCATTTACGGCGCCAGGCAGATCATGGATATCACCAACAAAGCCTACCTGTTTTACTGTGAGCGCGTCATCCGCAAGCTTCTTGCGCATGTAAAAGACCATCCGGCGGTGATCGGCTACCAGATTGACAACGAAACCAAGCATTTCGGCACCGCCTCCGACAGCGTACAGCGCAGCTTTGTGGAATACCTCAAGCGCAAATTCCATGGCAGCACGGAGGAAATGAACCGGGAATTCGGTTTCCATTACTGGAGCAATGCACTTCATGACTGGAAAGACTTTCCGGATGTCCGGGGAACCATTAACGGAAGCCTTGCCGGGGAATTTGAAAAATACCAGCGCAGCCTTGTGACTGACTTTCTGGCATGGCAGGCAGGCCTTGTGCGGGAATATAAAAGGGACGACCAGTTTATCACCCACAATTTTGATTTCGGGTGGAAAGGAGGTTCTTACGGCGTGCAGCCCGATGTCAATCATTTTCACGCTGCCCGCTGTCTGGATATTACCGGCTGTGACATTTACCATCCGTCCCAGTCAAGGCTTACCGGCGCGGAAGTCGCATTCTGTGGCGATTTGGCCAGATCCCTTAAACATGACAACTATTTTGTGCTGGAAACACAGGCACAGGGCTTCCCCGACTGGACGCCCTACGACGGGCAGCTGCGCCTGTTGGCTTTTTCCCATCTTGCCTCCGGGGCCGACCTTGTGGAATATTGGCACTGGCACTCCCTGCACAATGCCTGTGAAACCTACTGGAAAGGCCTTTTAAGCCATGACTTTGCGCCAAACCATCCCTACCGGGAGGCCTGCACCGTGGGACGGGACTTTAAGCGTCTGGGGGACAAGCTTTTGCACCTCCAAAAGAAAAACGAAATTGCCATCCTTGTAAGCAACGAATCCCTGACAGGGCTGCAGCTGTTTCCGGTAAACGGCGGCATTACCTATAATGACGTGGTGCGCTGGCTCTACGACGCGCTTTATGAAATGAACTACGAATGTGATTTTATTTCCCCGGAGGAAGAAAACCTTTCACCCTACAAAGCGATCCTGCTGCCTGCCTTTTACTGCGCGCCGCAGGATACCCTGCTGCGCCTTGCGGAATATGTCCGGCAGGGCGGCGTGCTGGTGGGCACTTTCAAATCCTGCTTTACCAACGAAAATGTCCGGGTCTATCCCGACGTACAGCCCCACCTGCTGCGGGAATGCTTCGGCGTCCACTACCACCAGTTCACGGCCGTCGATGGAACGGGACTGACCGGGGCATCGTGCCTGCCGGGGGAGGAAGCCGTCGGTTTCATGGAATGTCTGGAAACCGATTCCGCCACGCCCATCCTTTCCTACGTCCACGACAACTGGGGCCAATACGCCGCCGCTACGCAAAACCGCTATGGGGACGGAACCGCCGTATACCTGGGCTGCATGTTTTCCAAGACGCTCCTGAAAAAAATATTACATAACGTCCTCAAAAAAGCCGGGCTCCTCCCGAATGAAGGATCGGCAGGCTTTCCCGTCATCGTACGGAAAGGTTATAACTCCCAGGGTAAAGCCATCGTATATCTGTTTAATTATTCCAAAGACGAACAAAAGGCCTTCTGTCCGAAGGGAAGCTGGTGCGAGTTGTTATCCGGACGGAAATTGGAAAGTGGCGCCCCGATTCCGCTGCCCAAATGGGAATTCGCAATTTTGGAAGAAACTCCATAAAAATCATCGACCGGCAGCGACGCTTTCCCTTCCGCTACGGTTACGGCAATTTCCTACAGCACAAGAAATGTACCAAAGGAGAGTCCCATGAAAATACCTAAATTCCCGCTTCCCCCGGCCTGTAACAGCCTGCTGCACTTTGTCCGCTGGATGCTTTTGTCTACGTTGGCCGGTATCCTGATCGGCTTTGTCAGCGTGCTGTTTAATTTCGGCATGAAATTTGCCACTGACTTTCGCACCTCCCATGGGTGGCTGTTGCTTCTCCTCCCGCTGGCAGGAATCTGCATTGTCTTTTTATACCGCTTTTTTCACTACGAGGACAACGCCGGTACGGACACCGTAATTGAATGCATCCAATATGATGCCGAAACCTACGTCCCCTTGAAAATGGCGGGACTGATATTTATTTCTTCCATTATGACTGTCATCTGCGGCGGCTCGGTGGGAAGGGAAGGGGCCGCCGTGCAGATCGGCGGCAGCATCGGCAAACAGCTGGGGGAAAAGCTTCGCTTTGATGCACAGGACAAAAAAATTATGCTGATGAGCGGAATCAGCGCCGCCTTTTCCGCCCTGTTTGGCACTCCCATGGCGGCCGCTTTCCTGCCCATGGAAATGGCCCATGTGGGCATCCTGTATTATCCCGCCCTCGTCCCCTGCATCTGGGCTTCCATTGTTGCCTACATGCTGGCCCATTTCCTGCATGCCCCCATGGATCACCTGACCGTAGTGGAGGATCTTGACCTGACCCTCTCCTTTTCCCTGCGCGTCGTCGTGCTCGCCCTGCTGTGCGCCATGGTCAGCATCCTGTTCTGCGAAGCCCTGCACCGCATGGAACATTTTCTGCAAAAAATGCTGCCCAATCCCTACCTGCGCATCGTGGCCGGAGGCTGCGCCATCATCCTCATGACGGCCCTCCTTCGCACCACGGACTACTTGGGACCCGGCATGCATGTGATTGAGCAATTTTTGCAGGGACATGTAATCCCCTTTGCTTTCCTTCTAAAAATCCTGTTTACGGCCGTCACCATCGGCGCCGGCTACAAGGGCGGTGAAATTGTCCCGTCATTTTTCACGGGGGCTGCTTTCGGCGCACTATTCGGCTCCCTGACCGGCTCCAACGTGCCGCTGTGTGCTGCCATCGGCATGGCTTCGGTTTTCTGCGGGGTGACAAACTGCCCGGTAACGGCCCTGCTCATCAGCTTTGAACTATTCGGGTTTGAGCATTCCGGGTATTACCTGATCGCCATTGCCATCAGCTACATGCTTTCCGGCCACAACAGCCTCTACCGCTCCCAGAAAATCATGCACCCCAAAGGGCGGATGGCCCCGAAAAAAACGGCAGCGGGCTAAACTGCATACCCGCTGCCTTTACGTGTCTACTGGTAATACTTCGCCTGCGCCTGCCAAAGCTGATCATATAATTCTCCCTTTCTGGCGACAAGGGTTTCATGATCCCCGCGCTGTACGATTTTCCCGCCCTCAAAAACCAAAATCTCATCGCAGAAACGGCAGCTGGACAAACGGTGGCTGATGTATACCGCCGTCTTATTTCCCACCAGACGGTCGAAATTTGCATAAACCTCCGCCTCTGCCAGGGGATCCAGCGCCGCCGTGGGTTCGTCCAGGATTACAAACGGCGCATTCTTGTAAAGCGCCCGGGCCAAGGCAATTTTTTGTGCCTCGCCCCCGGAAACTTCCGTGCCATCCCCGGAAAAATCTTTTGTAACCGGGGTAAGAATACCATTTTTCATGCCTGCCACACACTCCGCCAGGCCGACCCGTTCTGCGCAGTCCATAACCCTTTTTTCGTCAAACCCTGTTCCCGCCGCAATGTTTTGCGCCAGTGCAAACCCGAACAGCTTAAAATCCTGAAATACCACGGAAAAGAGTCCCAGATATTCCTGATAATCATATTTACGGATATCAATTCCGTTTAAAAGGATTTCCCCCTCCACCGGATCGTAAAGCCTGCACAAAAGCTTGATAAACGTAGTCTTCCCGGAACCGTTCCTCCCTACCACCGCCATCTTATTGCTGATCACAAACTTGCAGGATAAGTGCTCCAAAACGTTGACGGATGTGTCGGGATACCGGAAAGTTACATCCCGAAACTCCACCTCATAGCGGTTATCCCGCCGCTTTTCCACCGGAAGGCTTCCCTGGTATTTTGTAGACTCAATTTCCAGAAAAGCAAACAGGTGCTCCATGGACTGCAGCCTTTTTCTGGCAAATCCAATCCCCGACATCAGACTGTTTACCGCATACGACAATTCCTGCACACTCTGGGCACACTGCACCACACCTGCGACAGACATCACCCCCAGCATGGCTTTGACTCCCAAAAGCAGATATATGATCCCTGTCAGCAAGCCTTCCAGTGCGGCGCGGGCGCCGTTATATTTTCCTACTTTTTTCATGATCCGTGCATTGATACCGTTGTGGATTGCCCGGACTTTGTCCATTTCCTGCCCGATCAGCCTGTTTTGGGAAAACAGCCGGATGTCCTTTCCCGTCTTATAATTGGGAATATAAGTCTGTGTATAATAATCCAAAACCCTTCCCGCCCCGATTTCCTGCTCACTCTCCGAAAACTGCACCGCCACATTTTTTTCGGAAATACGCAGCATCAGAAAGGAGGTAAGTAGCGCATAACCGATCATACACACCGAACTGACCGGCGATGCCAAAAAGCCGGTAAATTTGCCCAGCCCTTCCGGCGGCAAAACCAGAAACATTTCCCCGATCATAAGCAGGGCCGCCGGGATTTTAATCACGGCACACAAAATCTCCTCAAAATGCCCGAAAACGGTTTTTATATCCCCTCCATAGGTTTCCTGGTATTCCCGGATCCGCTTACGCTGTTCCTGAATTTGGGATTTTTCAACATTTTCGTAATCCATGGTAAGAATTTTCTCACCCAGCAGCATCTCCTGCATATAATACAACGGCGCTTCCAACGTCCTTTTCATACCGCCAAGCTTATCCTGCAGCACCCCAAAGAAAAATTTTACCCCTGCCAGCGCCGACACATAGAAAACCATTTTTTCCACATTCCGTCCAACCGCCAGTTCCCCCACAATGCAGGCTGCCAGGTAAATTTCCAGATAAGGATACAGCGCGCTGATACATGCATTCCAAACAGAGCATAGCACAAACTTTTTTTCCGTCCGCCAAACCAGTCCAACTGCCTTGCGTAAAAGCCGCACATCCTCCCCAAATGTGTGTTTTGTGTTTTCATCATTCATGACTACTCTTCTCCTTATAATAGCGGCTCTGCACCTCAAACATGTTCCAATATTTCCCTTTCAGCGCCAGAAGCTGTTCATGTGTCCCCACCTCCGCGATCCGGCCGTCCTCCAGATACAAAATCCTGTCGCAAAACCGCGTACTGGAAAGCCTGTGGGAAATGAAAAACGACGTTTTCTCTCTGGAGAGCGCCTCGTAGGTCCGGTACACTTCATCCTCGGCAATGGGATCCAGCGCAGCCGTGGGCTCATCCAGAATCAAAACCGGCGCATCCTTATAAAGCGCCCTGGCCAGAATGAGTTTTTGCCTCTCCCCTCCCGAAAGATCTATCGCGTTCTCATAAATGCTTTTGACCAGCTTGGTTTCCATTCCTTCCGGCAGGCTTTCCACTTTTCCCCAAAGACCCGCCTGCCGCAGGCATTGCCCTACCCGCTGCCGGTCCGTCTCCTCCTCGCTGCACATGGCCACGTTTTGGGCAATGCTGGCCGGAATCACCTCCACATCCTGAAATACTGCGGAAAACAGCTTAAAATACTCCAGCCTGTTATATGCCGAAACCGGCGTGCCATTCACCGTAATTTCCCCCTGCACACAATCATAAAGCCCACAGACCAACTTAATCAGCGTCGTTTTCCCCACACCGTTGGCTCCCACAATCCCGATCTTTTCCCCACCCTCCACGGTCAGGTTAAAATCTTCTATCGTATTGCTTTCCCTGCCCGGATAAGAAAATGCCACATCCCTAAAGCAAATCTGCGGCCCCTTTTTTCCTGACAGGCAGGCGGACAAATCGGCCCCTTCTCCCCTGTTACTCCGGTTTTCGATATCCAGACATCCCCGCAGGCTGCCAAAATGCATATGATCATAGGAAAGCTCCTGTAATTCCCAGACCAGACGGCGCAAGGCATGCTGCATCCCGCTAAACAATCCGATGACAAACACAAAGTCGGACATAAAAAGCCTGCCCTGCAAAACCCCTCCGATAAAAAAGCCGTAAACCGCCAGGTTTACAAGAAGCCCGGCTGCCTCCGCCGCCAGCTGATACCAAAACATTTTTTGGAAAACTTCCCTGTAAACGCGCGTATTTTCGTCCGACAACTTTGCATAAATCCCCCTAAACCAGTCTGCCATGCCAAACAGCCGGATATCCTTCCCGCTTGCAAAATCCCCTGTCACGTTCAAAATGTAATGTAGCTTCTTATGATACTCCCCGCATTCCTCCTGCCTGCTTTCCATGCATTTGCGCTGGATTTGCGACGTAACCAAAAAAGCAATGAAATCCACCGCCAGAACCAAAAGTACCCTGAAATCCAAAACCACCACTGACGCCCCCAACATCAAAATCAACAGCAGGGTTGACAGAAAGCTGGGAATATGCAAAAGCAGACCGATTACGCTGTCCCCGTCCGACGAACAGGCCCGGTATGCCCTGTGAATGGCTGATTGGTGTTTTTCATCCTCCAACAGCGCATAATCAATGTCCATCAGCTTCCGGTTTAGCAGCATCGTAAAATATTTTCCGTAAAACATCTTGCCGTAATCCAGTTCCGCATTGGCATACTGCCATCCAAAGGTGGCCAGCACAATGCAGAGAATCAAGCCGCCAAGCTGCGCAACAACCGTCCTGATATCCGCCCCTTCCTCCAAAAGGGAAAGCAAAAGCTTCGGCAGCCAGATGGAAAAATAGCGCTGTAGCGCTCCTGTTACCACATACAGAACCGTGAACAAAAACAGAACCTTCCTCCATTGCCACAAATGGCCAAAATGAAACCACAGATTGCCCCAAAAGGAATGCTTCTTCGTCTCCATCCCCAAATTCCTCCCTCCCGGCCTTTTAACCCGATTGTATCATACTTTCCCCCAAACCAAAAAAGAATGCACCAACGGCATTCTTTTCGACATGAACAACCAACCTGCGGCGGCTTTACGTCCTAAAGCAGTATCTCCTCCCCACTATGCACATACGCCAGCTGCCCGCCCATGCATTCCTTCATCAACCGGTATGGGATCTCTCCCGTGCAGTGGCCCGTAAAAAAACGGGTATCCCATTTTTTTAACTCCTCCGCGGTTTTTTGGAAAATATCCAGTTCTTCCTGCGTATAAGCATCCCCCTTTTTGCGCATATGAAAACCGCTGACCACCGCGTCAGGCGAACCCCCCAATAGTTCCCGGTAGGTATCCAGAATATTAATGATTCCGTTATGGGCGCAGCCCGACAGCAATACCCGCTTTCCGCCTTCCAAGACCACCAGATACTGCTCATGGCAAAATGTATCCTGCCAAAAGACGCCTCCCTTTTTGACCTGCAGTTCCCGGTTTCCGGACGGCCACCATTTCCTGCCGGATACACCGCCAAAAAGGAAAAGTCCGTCGTCAATCCACCGGTTTCCTTCCACCCATTCCGCCTGCTCCAGTTCCCTGATCTGCGGATCAATCCCGATATACCGTTCCGACTCCTGACCCTTATGGTAATACGCCTCCCCTGCAAGACGGTGTATCCATATTTTTGCCTTGGAATTTAGACGCACAAATTCCGCCAATCCGCCTGTATGGTCATAATGCCCGTGGCTGATTACCACTGTGTCCACCAGTCCCAAGTCAATGCCAAGACGCTTCGCATTTTCTAAAAATGCCCCGGACGCTCCCGTATCCATAAGCAGCTTATGTCTTTTTGTCTCCACATAAAAACTAAGCCCGTGTTCAAACAGGCAGCCGCCCTTCCCCGCCGTGTTCTCGATCAAATTGACAATTCTCATGGTTTTCTTCCCCCATCAAATGCTAAAGCGGCAGCATCACCTCCACCGCAAAAACGCCGTCCTCGCTCTGACAGTTTATCCAGCCTTGATTTTCCCTGACAACCTTTTCCACCTGCGCCAGTCCGTACCCATGGTTTTCCCGGTCAGACAAAAACCGGCCGCCAGTCCTGACCGCCCTGCCCTCCATCGAATTGCTGACGGACAAATAAAACTGTTCCTGTATCTCATCCATATAAAACCGGATAAAACGTTTCTTTTGGTCCCCCACCTTTCTGCAGGCGCCGATCGCATTATCCAGAAGGTTCCCGATGAGGATGCTAAGATTCACATCCCCGATTTTCCATGCCGGTGTCAGGTACACCTTATAGTCCAGGGAAATCCCCTCCTCCCGCGCAATCGAAAATTTACTGTTTAAAATGGCGTCCGCCATATGGTTTCCGGTGGTGACAAATACTGCGATCTTGTCCAGGCTTGCGTCCAGTTCCCGCAAGTATCCGTCCAGCTGCGGCAGTCCTCCCTCGGCAATGCAGCCCTGTATTGCCTGCAAATGATGCCGGTAATCGTGCTTCCATCCCCGCATCTGCCGGTATACATTTTCCACCTCTTCATAGTGTTGGCGGATCAATTCCTCCTGCCACGCTTTTGCCTGCCGTCTCGCCATTGCCGGCAGGAACAGCCGTACCAGCAAAACCAGACTGATGATATACACTACGGTAAGAATCACGTATCCCATTGCGCTTTTTCCCCTTGCACAAACTCCCTGACAAATGCCCGGTTCACCGCATCCTGCAGGCTTCTTCCCACCGGCGTCTCTGAACCGTCATCCAGTAAAAGCTTTCCCGTGCCGATTTTCCGGATCCGCTTTACCGGCACCAGAAACGACCTGTGACAGCGGACAAAAGAATATTCCCGCAGCAGTTCTTCCATTTCGCCAATCCCTTTATGCACTTTGAGCGTTTCCCCTTCCATGTACAGGATGCATCCCCGCCCCTCCGCTTCCACACGGCAAATCCTGCGAACCGGAATCCGCCAAATCCCATCCTGTACAGGCAGCACAATTCCCGCCCCTTCCGAACGCCTTTCCTCCATCCGTCCCTGTGCCCGGTCCAGACACTCCTCCAGCTTTCCCGGCTCCACAGGCTTTACCAGATAATTGATGGCATCCAAATTATACCCCTCATACACATACTCCCGCAGGGAAGTCGCAAAAATAATGGAAATCCAGGAATCCGACGCCCGTATTTTCCTTGCCAGTTCCATACCATCCATCCCCGGCATCCGGATATCCAAAACCAGCAGGTCAAAGCTTTTATCCTCCGACCAGACAAACCAAAATGCCTGCGCACTGTCAAATTCCTCTATTTTTACAGACCTTCCCCTCTTTTGTGCCCAATCCTCCACGCCCCTGCGAAACAGCATAAGCTGCCCTTTCTCGTCATCGCAGAGCGCAATCCTCATGGCATTCATAAAAACTCCCCCTGATGCTTTTTGAAAAAGTCGTAATATACTTTTACATTGCCCAGCTGCGTCCAGCGCTTCACATCCACAGGCGTTTCATCCATATCGTAAATTTTTGCCCCGCGCATCGAAAGCACAAAAGGAGAATGGGTGGAAATAACGAACTGGCAGCCGTAAAACCGCGCAGAATCCTCCAAAAACTGCGCCAACTCCTGCTGCCGCCCCGGCGCTAAGCTATTCTCCGGTTCATCCAGCAAATACAGGGCATTTTCCCTTATTTTTTCCGTAAAATACAAAAAAGCGCTTTCCCCGTTGGAATGCTCCCGCACATTGTCCATTACATTTTTCCTGACATATTTGGACTGTGTTTTTCTGCGCGCCAAGTTCACCTTTTTGAGGCGTTCATAGTCCTCCAGCGACTTAAAATGAAACTCGGAATATTTCGCATCCAGATATTCCCCAAACAACTCCTCCCGCTTTTCGTCAATTCCGTCGTTTAACGCCCGCAAATCCAGCATAAAGTTAAACACGTCGTCACTGGCTATGATACGGCTCTCCTGCGGAATCCGCCCTTGGGTCTCTGCGGTGCAGCGTTTCACATAATCCGGGAAGAAATTGGAACGGTTACAGGGTGTCTGCCGGGCAATCCCCAGCTTATCCGCAATGACATTCAGTGCCGTGGTTTTACCGCAGCCGTTTCCCCCGTATAAAATCGTTATCGGTTCAAAGTCAATACAGGAAAGCCCGACCGCCGAAAGGACCTTGAACGGATAATAGCTGTCATAACAGGTGCGTTGTATGCCTAATAAAAAATCAAACTCCTGCCCGTCATCGGGAAAACAAAACTTCGTCAGATACATGGCGCCTCCTGTTTCTATCACATAAAAAAGAATTTCGCAAAGCGGAATTCTCCGCGTCGAGCGCGGTTGCCGTCAGGCAACATTTTCCCTGCGCGCGAGTACGCATCAACATCTTTTTTATGTGATAGGAAATAAAATTTCCTATCACATAAAAAAGACAGCTTGTTAGGCTGTCCTTTTTAGAGAAGGTATTTCTTCTTATGGGGTATAGCAAAAAACTATAT
>CARDPF010000031.1 GCA_948960675.1 uncultured Eisenbergiella sp. | reverse complement strand
GTATCAATCCCCACCTCCTCCAGCGTCGCCTTAAGTTTATTCCCGAAAATATCCTGCCCTACTTTGCCCACAAACGCGGTTTTCCGCCCTAATTTGTTGAGCATGGCCAGCACATTGCACGGTGCGCCGCCCGGATTTGCCTCATAAACCGTATTTCCCTGTCCGCTCACGCCGTTTTCCGTGAAGTCAATCAACAGTTCGCCCAATGCGACCACATCAAATGTTTTCATCCTACACGCCTCCCCTTTCTGCTATTCTTTTCCATTGAACTGTAAAGATTGTACCACATTTGCCCGATAATAGAAAGTGCCAAAAAAAGAAACTTGTCCCCACTGCCGCGTTATGATATGGTAAAGATAAGGTACACTGCAGGAGGATACATACCCATGAAAACCCGTTACACCGATATGGACATCCATTTTTCCATGGACGGTGTTTCCGTCTATGTCTTAAACATCATTTTTGAGCGGCTCACCCGGGTGATTCCCCTCCACAGCCACGGAAACGGCTGTTATGAAGTACATTATATTTCCAGCGGACGCGGTACGCTGACGCTTCCCAAGCAGCAATACGACCTGTGTCCCAATACCCTATATGTGACCGGTCCCCATGTGGAGCACGCCCAGAGCCCGGTTCTTTCCGACCCCATGCAGGAATACTGCGTCTATTTCAAAATCCGCACTTCCTCCCGTTCCCAAAAGCCTTCGCCCGTCATGGATGCATTTTGCTCCACCGCCTTCTGGCTGGGGCAGGACACGCAGGGCGTCCACCTTTTGCTCAAACAGCTTTTCGGGGAACTTTCCCACCGCTATACCGGATACCAGAACCAGACCCGGCTTTTGTTGTCCCAACTGCTCATTTCCATCATCCGCAATTACGAACGGGAACAGAATGCGGCTTATCCGTTTGCCCCAAGCAACCTCTACGACAGCAAATCCATTATTATAGAAGAATATTTTCTTTACGAATACGGAAATTCCTCCCTGGAAGCCCTCGCTAACCGGCTGCGTTTAAGCACCCGGCAAACCCAGCGGCTTTTACGGGAATATTACGGAAAAACATTCCAGCAGAAAAAAGCGGAAGCGCGTATGTCCGCAGCCGCCGTTCTCCTTGCCCAAAAGGGGCAGAGCATCTCCTCCGTCGCAGAACAGCTGGGCTACTCATCCGCCGAACATTTCTCCGCCGCCTTCAAAAAATATTACCATGTCAGTCCGGCCCGCTACCGGGCCGGCAAAACAACCGGTAAACCGGAAAGGAGTAACCCCTTATGAAAAATGCGTCCCCCATCAGAAGGGCAGTTCCAAAAGATGCATCCCGGCTTGCGGAAATCCTTATTTTTGCCAAAAGATGCGCCTACCGCCCGATTTTCCAGGATGATCCTGTTTCCTTCAACGAAATGCCGGTACTGGATCTTGCCCTGCACTTTAGGGACGACCCACAGGCCCTTGACGGCATTTATGTTTATGACGACGGCATTGTCCGGGGAATGATGCATGTTTCCATGCCCCCGGCCCCGGACGGCGCAACGGTTTTTTGGCTGGAGGAACTGTACGTGGATCCCTTCTTCCAGAAAGAGGGAATCGGCCGGAAACTCATGGAGGAATTTTTGCGCCAAGCCCGTACGGCGAACGCCGTCTCCGCTTTTTTGTGGGTGCTGGAAAAAAATACCGCCGCACGGCGTTTTTACACCTCGGCAGGCTTTTCCCCCACCGGCAGGCGCAAGCTGGAACCCCAGACGCCAGAATACATCCTGCAATATGAAATCCGGTTTCCCCACTAAAAAATTGGAACAGGACAGATTCCTCAAAAAATCACAAAAAATTTCAACACTTTACGCTCCTCAAACGTTTTATGATTGAAGGCAGATGGCAACAGTTCAGACAAGTCTGACCTGTTACAGCAGATGACACGCCGACGGACAAACGGCAGGAACGCACCGCCCGGGACTTTTTTCCGCTGCGCCGTGCGCGCAAGGGAGGGAGCGACCATGATCGAAGCATTGTATCATTTATGCCAAAAGGAACTGACGGACTGGTGCCAGTACATGACCCACGACCGCGCACAGGCCGAGGATTTGGTGCAGGAAGCATTCCTGCGCGCCCTGCTGCACGCCGACCTGTTAAACGGGTTGGATGAATGCCAGCGGCGGGCATGGATGTACCGCACCGTTAAAAACCTGTATGTGGATAAAATCCGCCACGGCTTCCGGGAAACCGTCACGGACCGGATTCCGGAAGCGGCCGCAGAAACGGCAGAATTTTTGAAATCCGATTTTGCGATGCTTTTGTCCACACTGCCCGACGAGGAACGCATGCTGTTTACCATGCGCTACCTGCAGGGCTACAATGCGACGGAACTGGGAAAAATCTTCTGCCAGCCACCCGGAACCATCCGTTCCAAGCTGTCGTCTGCCAGAAAACATTTACGGGAAACCATGAAAGGAGAATAACGATGTTTGAAAAGAAAAATTTTGTATTAAACTGTAACGTGTGCGACGCGCGCAAAATCAAGGAGGAGGATTGGGCCTCCTATGAAAAAATCATCCTCAACGCGGATCTGCTTTTGGTAGACGAACGCAGCAAATCCATCCTCAACAAGCTTCCCATCGTATCCAATATCGACGAGACCATGGAACTGGACGAGGACATCAATCTGATCTCCCAAAACGGAAATTACGAAATTAGCGGAAATACCCCCGTCGCCCCCAACACCGTCATCTGTGTCAACGGCAATCTCACCATCGCCCCGGACACCCAGGAGGTTCTCAAAAGCATCCGCAGCATCCACGTCAACGGCAATGTAACCTGTCCGGACAGCTTAAATCCCTATTTGAGCATGCTTTCCCTCAACGGGAATTTGAACTGCTATCCGGGCGACTGTATCGTCATGCCGTCCCATTTTGTCATCGACCGGTATTTCCCGATGCGCACCCGCCAGAACGGGCGCTACTATGCAAAAGACACGGTTCTTTTGACCGATGGGGACACGGATATCCGGCCACTCCTTGATAAAAACGTCCGTTTTAAAACAAACCGCTTTGTCGTGGCACAAAAATATCTGGAAGCCGCCGTTTCCATGGTTGACGAAAATGTAGCGCTTACGGTAATCCCCTCCGGACTTACCTTTGTGGACGGCGATGCAGAGCTTACCGAATCCCTGCTTGCCAAATACGGTAAAAATCTTTATATTTACGGCCATCTCACCCTGCAAAAGGATAGCCTTTCCCTGCTCTCCCAAATCGAAAAGCTGCATGTGGACGGCAACGTAAACCTGTATGAGGAACAGCTGGAGGCTTTCCGGAAAATTCCGGCACAGTATCAGGAACTGTGCATAATCGCCGACACGCAGACCAATGTGAGGGTCATTGAAAACAAAATGCATGCCAAAATTGACTCCTTTGTTCTGGACGCATCTCCCGATGGGCTTGTCTGCCGCAACTGTGCCAGCGTCAGCATCCATGACACCGTGACCACAGACCAGATTCTGGAGAAGCTGCGGCTGGAGAACTGCGCCAGCGTACAATGCAGCCCTGCGCAGCGCAGCGCCGTGGAAACGGCTTCCCAAAACGTCGCCGTTATCCAGGACGGCGAAGAAACACAGGGGGCCCCCTCCATTATTGGTCTTTTAGGCGACCTGCTACACTCCCGCATTGTGAACTCGGATTCTTACAACCTGTAACGCGTGTGTTTCCCCTTGGGAAACCGGACAGAACCCTGCCAGTTGGGCAGGGTTCTGCTTTCATAGAAAACCCCCATGCCGCTTTTTGGCAACGCCACCATATATGAAAGGGAGTTTCCTATGAAGGGCATGCACACATGCGGCCCTGCCGCAGGGTGCGTGCACGGACTGCGCAGCAGGTGCGCAGTCCTACTTGTAGGTTTTGGAACTTTCATAGCAAGAAAACAAATCCAGCTGCCCGTCGGTGTAACTTCCCTTATAAGCATGCACAATATCCTTCATCCGGTATAAAATATGATATTCCTCGCATTTCCGTGAAAAAGCTGTCCACAGCTTCCGGGCGTTCGGACTGGTGCACTGGTACTGGCTTCCAAACGTCTGCCGGTATTGTGCCGGATAATCCTTATCCCCAAAAAGGGCTTGCAGTTTCTCAAAATACCAAACCCGCTGGTTCGTCCGCAGCGTCATGCCAAACGCCGGGTAAATAAAATTCGCGCCCACGCTGTGGGCTGCCTCCACCACCCCCAGCACATTTGTGAGGGAATCCTCCAAAAAAGGCAGCACGGGCATCAGCAAGATTCCGGCAAAGATCCCGTTTTTGCGCAATGCGGCCACCGCTTCCAACCTTCTTTTGGGCGACGGCGCACCGGATTCTATTTTTTGCGCCAGCGCTTCGTCCGTGGTTGTCACCGTAATTTTACACAGGACAGGGGAATGCTCCCTGATCTGTCCCAATATATCCATGTCCCGTACAATCAGGTCGCTCTTGGTGGCAATCGCGGCCCCAAATCCAAAAGCGTCCACCAACTCCAGCGCATGCCTTGTCAATTCCAGTTCCCTTTCAAACGGATTGTACGGATCGCTCATGGATCCGGTTCCCACCACCCCCTTTTTCACCTTGCGGCGCAAATCATCCCGGATAATGGGCAGCGCGTTCTCCTTGGCCCGCACGGTATCAAAACGGTCGATGCGGTAACACTCGCTGCGGCTGTCGCAATAGATGCAGCCATGGCAACAGCCCCGGTAAATATTCATATTATAGTCAATGCCGAACCAGTCCGATGACTTTGTTTTTGTCACAATTGTCTTTGCCGGAACATATTCCATACCCCTGCCCTGCCTTCCCTGTCCCAAAACCAACTTCCTTTCGATTCCCCTGGCCATTTTCTTTTAGCTTAGCACAGAAGAAAGGTTCCCGCAAGACAGACACGGATATCAGTAAACACGCCTCAGACAGAAATTAGCACTTCACATTTTCACAATTTGTTGTATACTGTTACTATATCAAATCTTAGGAGGAGGAGAAGATGTACAAGAAAGTCAAAAAATATGTGCAGGAAAAAGGCCTGACGGTGGCAGAAAGAAACGGCCTCGCTTACGGAAATTTCGGGGGTGTTTTTCTGGCCATCCATCAGGATCCCACTACCCCTGCACGCCATACGGTGCAAATTTGGGTAAAACCCGGGCCTTCCAGCACGCTTCCTGACATTTCCGGATATTTAAACCAGTGCACTTCCAAATTTAAATATTTGCAGTCCGCGACATATGGAAACGGGCGGATCACAGCGGAATTTCAAGGTCTTGGTTTTCAATGGGGGAAAAATTACGTTCCCTGTCTGGATGACTTTTTAAAAGAAATCTCAGAGTACTGCGCAAACAGTGGGCTTACCTTAAGCTGCGAACAGTGTGAAACCCCCTATGATCTTTCCTTATACCAGGCGGACGGGGTCAGCCATGTGCTCTGCCCTTCCTGTTATGCCAACGTCGCCGACCGCATACGGCAGAATGTAAACCGGAAAGCCAAGGAGGGAAGCGGAAACGTAATCGGCGGCATCGTCGGCGCATTTTTAGGCTCCCTTCTGGGCGTCATTTTGTGGGTTCTCATTTACCAGCTTGGCTACATATCCGCCATCGCCGGGGCCGTCATGGTCATCTGTGCTTTGAAAGGCTATGAAATGCTGGGCGGAAAACTCAATACCAAAGGGATCGTGATCAGCTGTATCATTTCCGTGCTCATGGTACTTGTTGCGGAACAGACCAGTTTGAGTATTGAAATTTATAACGCATACATAGACTACTATGACATCACATTTTTTGACGCGTTCCGCAGCGCCCCTTCCTTCCTGGAAGAGCCGGATATCAAGGCGGCCGTCATTGGCGATCTGGCCATCGGCTATATCCTGATGGCGGTGGGTGCCTGGGGAACCGTCCGGCAGGCCTTGAAGGCCGGCAGCGGCAGACAGGATTTCCAAAAGATCGCCCCTGTCTCCAGCGTACGCGCCAATATCGAATAACCTTCCACAAAAATGGTCTTTCCAAGACCGGCTGAAGGGGAGTGTCGCAAAATAGCTGATTAGTCAGTTATGGAGCGATGCTCCCTTTCGTTGTGCAAAAAAATAGAGAAGATTTCTGGATTTGTGGATATATTTTCCCCTACTTTTTACCGGTCGATCCTGCCGGAGGGCCCCCAAATTTTCTCCGCCCTCTGGTTTTCCATCCAAAGCAGCCTACGGTACAAAAAAGGATTCAGGCTTTCCCGTAAAAGATCTTCCTCCTCCACTCCATATCCGGGCCTGGCTGCGACAATCACAAGCCGTGACCGCGCTTCAAATTTTTTCAAATCCGCAAACAAAATTTCCGGACGTTTTCTTTCCTCCCGTCTTGCCCAATCTGCAAAACAGCGCCCCATCTGTATGACGGACGTTGCCATCACTTCGTGGACAATCTCCTGATCGGAACGCCACCACACCACATTACAGCGCACATTCCGGAAAATTTCATGGGCGTTTTTCAATGTGGCAATGACATCCGCCCCCGTCGCTTCTGCCTCTTCCTTCCCCAGCATCCCGTCGAACACAAGCGTCATTTCCAGGGGCGGCAAATTGGTCCGTCCGCCTCCTGTCTGGTCTGTTGCCCTCCCCAAAGACAGGGGGCCTCCCGGTGCATGCAGGATCCGTAAGGCAGCATTCTTAAACTGCAATTTCTCTACCGGCGTCATTTTCCTTCTGTCTCTCCCTTCGATAGCAAATCCGACAGCTGTGCAAACTGCGCCAGCGTCATGGCTTCGCCCCGGATTGCATCGGACAGGCCCATGGAAAGCAGGGCACGGCGCGCCTCTTCTTTTCCCACCGATAATCCCGGCGCATTGCCAACACTGTTTACCAGCATTTTCCGCCGTTGGTTAAAGGAGGCCCTTATAAGGCCAAACAAAAGCTTTTCGTCCTGCACATGAACCGGCGGTTCTTTATAACGCGTCAGCCGGATCACCGCACTCCCCACACCGGGTCTTGGCATAAAGCAGTTCGGCGGCACATTCGCCACCACCTCCGCCCTTGCATAGTACTGCACCGCCAGCGACAGGGCTCCGTAATCCTTCGTCCCGGGTCCTGCCTGCATGCGTTGCGCCACCTCTTTTTGCACCATCACCGTAACGGAGTCCAAAGGGGCCCCACTCTCAAACAGCCCCATCACAATCGGCGTCGTAATGTAATAAGGAAGGTTCGCCACCACCTTTACCGGCCTGCCCCCGTTTTTTTCCTCCACCAGACTGCAAAAATCCAATTTTAAAATATCCCCGTGGACTACCTCCACATTATCATAGGCGGCTAACGTTTCCTCCAAAATCGGCAGCAGGGCCCCGTCTATCTCCACCGCCACCACATGACCGGCGCTTTCTGCCAAATACTGGGTCATGGTTCCGATGCCGGGGCCGATCTCTACCACACAATCCCCCTTTTCCACCCGCGCCTCCCGGATGATCTTTTCCAACACATGGGTGTCTATCAAAAAATTCTGTCCGTATTTTTTCTGAAAACGGAACTGGTATTTCTGCAGTACCGCAGCCGTGTTGGACGGTATTCCCAAAGTCGCCATCATGCCTCCCTTATGCCGTTCTTTGTGCGAACCGGCTTGCTTTTTATATCCCGTTGTTTGGGGTTACGCCGTTTTCGTGTATGCCAAACAGTTCCTTCGCATTTTGGCAGGTTCTTCCGATCACTTCCTCTTTGTCAATCCCCTTTATCTGCGCCACCGCCTCTATGATATATGGCAGATACAAAGAAGAATTGCGCTTTCCCCGGTACGGATCCGGGGCCAGATACGGACAGTCCGTTTCCAACAGAATCCGGTCCATCGGAATATATTCCACCGCCTCCCGGAGCTTTTTCGCATTTTTGAAAGTAATTACGCCGCCAATCCCAAAATAATAATCCCACTCCAAAAATTCCCTTGCAGTCTCCTTGGTATAGGAAAAGCAGTGTATGACTCCCCTTAGTTCCCCTGCCCGCTGTGCCGCCATCACATCCCTCGTGTCCTTCGCCGCGTCCCGGGAATGAATGATCACCGGAAGCCCGCTTTGCTTTGCCATTGCAAGCTGTCTGGCAAACCATTCCTTTTGCCGCATGCGGATCCCCTCTTCCTTATCCCAGTAATAATCCAGCCCAATCTCCCCCACCGCAACAACCTTTGGGGCTTTCAACTGCTGTATAAGCCATCCAAATGTCCCTTCGTTGAGGCTTCCCGTCTCCGAAGGATGTATACCCAACGCACCGTATACAAAATCCCATTTTTGCGCCAATTCCTGCGTCGTCCGCACCGTCTCCAGACTGGCAGCCACATTCACCACATAGCCGATTCCGTTTTCCCTTAAACTTGACAAAAGTGACTCCCGGTCACTGTCAAACGCTTCATCATCATAATGTGCATGACTTTCAAATATCATTTTTCCTCCCGTTCCGCCGCTTTTTTACGGACACACAAATCATGGAAACCATGAAGGGCATGCGCCATTGCCGGCGCGCCACTATGCATGAAAGCCGGTTGCTAAGCGCTTACGCGCTCCACAGTTGCCGCCGGTATTCACAATCCAGGCTGCCGCCCTTCTTGTCCATACTGGCTTGCCCGCCCACAAAAAAAGCACCATCCCCAAGGCTCATACGTCCTCAAAAATGGCACTTCAGTGCACCGCCAGGGGCTCGAACCCTGGACACCCTGATTAAGAGTCAGGTGCTCTACCAACTGAGCTAGCGGTGCATGTCCTGCATTGCTTTCTCAACGCAAGGATTATTATATTACATTCCGTTTGATTTTGCAAGTACTTTTTTACATTTTTTATTTTTACAGCAGGAAGCTGGCTTTATTCTTTTTTTAGTATTTTTTCTTTCTACTTAATTGTATTTTCCAAAAAAAGTGGGATAATAGTTTCAATTGAAACAGTTTCAGTTGAAACTATTGTGACTAAATTGTGAACGGCAAAAGGAGGAATCATTTATGACCACCAATGACAACAAAAAGCCGCAAAAAGTGCTGGGCGCCTATGCGCTGGGTGCGCTGCTTCTCATTTTTCTGCTAAACATCTTCGTCTTTCCGGGACTGTTGGAACGCAGCATCCGGGAGACCAGCTACAGCGAGTTTCTTATGAACCTGGACTCCCAGCAGGTGGGACAGGTGGAATTCGACGCACAAAACTACACCATCTATTATACGGTAAAAATCCCGGACAGCGACCGCACCCAGACCTGCAAAACCGGTATCATAAACATGAGCGACGAACTGGTAAACCGCATTTATACATCCGGGGCCGAATTTGCAAGCGCCATCCCTACCCGCCAGTCCCCCCTGATGAGCCTTCTTGTGGGACTTATCATGCCCGCCCTGATCTTTTTTGGCATCGGCCTCCTCCTGCAGAAATGGATGGCCAAAAACATGGCCGGAGGCCCCGGCGGCGCCATGTCCTTTGGCAAAAGCAACGCCAAGGTTTATGTAAAGTCTTCCACGGGAATCAAATTTATGGATGTGGCGGGAGAGGATGAAGCCAAAGAACTCCTGACAGAGCTCGTAGACTTTTTGCACAATCCGGAAAAATACCGCGATATCGGCGCCTCCATGCCAAAGGGCGCACTGCTTGTAGGCCCTCCCGGAACCGGAAAAACCCTCCTTGCCAAGGCCGTAGCCGGGGAAGCGGAAGTTCCGTTTTTCTCCATCTCCGGCTCCGACTTTGTGGAAATGTTTGTCGGCATGGGCGCGGCAAAGGTGCGCGACCTGTTCCGACAGGCCAATGAAAAAGCGCCCTGCATTGTTTTTATCGACGAAATCGACACCATCGGCAAAAAGCGTGACGGCAACATCGGCGGAAACGACGAGCGGGAACAAACCCTTAACCAGCTGCTCACCGAAATGGACGGCTTTGACGGCTCCAAAGGCGTTGTAATTTTGGCCGCCACCAACCGGCCCGATTCCCTGGATCCCGCCCTGACACGCCCGGGACGTTTTGACCGGCGCATTCCCGTGGAACTGCCCGACCTGCAGGGCCGCGAGGATATCCTCAAAGTCCATGCAAAAAAAATTAAAATATCAGATAATGTAAATTTCCGCGAGATTGCCAAAGCCGCCTCCGGCGCCTCCGGCGCGGAATTGGCCAATATTGTCAACGAAGCTGCGCTGCGTGCCGTCCGCAGCGGCCGCCGTTTTGCCAATCAGGCAGATCTGGAGGAAAGCATTGAAGTCGTCATTGCAGGCTACCAGAAAAAGAACCGCGTATTGTCCGAAAAGGAGAAGCTCATCGTCTCCTACCATGAAATCGGGCACGCGCTGGTGGCAGCCATGCAAAGTAATTCCGCACCGGTACACAAAATTACCATCATTCCCCGTACCAGCGGCGCTTTGGGCTATACCATGCAGGTCGAAGACGGCGAACATTTCCTGATGTCCAAGGAAGAACTGGAAAATAAAATCGCAACCTTCACAGGGGGGCGTGCGGCGGAAGAATTGATTTTCCATTCCGTCACCACCGGCGCTTCCAACGATATCGAGCAGGCGACAAAGCTTGCCCGTGCCATGATTACCCGTTATGGCATGAGCGATGAATTTGACATGGTAGCCATGGAAACCGTCTCCAACCAATACCTTGGAGGCGACGCCTCCCTGGCCTGTTCCGCAGAAACCCAGACCAAAATCGACCAAAAAACCGTCGCCGTTGTCCGCGCCCAACATGAAAAGGCTGCAAAAATCCTGCAGGAAAACCTGCCCAAGCTTCACGAACTTGCCAAATACCTGTATGAACACGAAACCATTACCGGGGACGAATTCATGGAAATTCTGTTGAAAAAGCAGGAGGCGTTAACCGATGCTGCAACCCACTGAAGCGCTGCTTTTCGGCAGCCAGTTCCGGCGGCTTTATGCAAAAAAAATAAGGGGAATGGCCAAACGCTACAACCTGTCCCCCATAGAAGTAAACATTCTTCTGTTTCTGGCCAACAATCCGGATTATAACACTGCAAAAGAAATCTGCGAACTGCGGCTGCTCTCCAAATCCTGCGTATCCAAAGCAGTGGATTCCCTGATCCGCCAAGGCTTTCTTAGTAGCTATGAGGACCAAAAAGACAGGCGCATCCTGCGCCTGTCCATCCTTCCTGCGGCAAGCGCCGTTGTGGCGGACGCACAGGCAAACCAACGGGACTTTCTGGCCTGCGCTTTCGGTAGCTTTACGCCGGAAGAACGCCATACCCTTGACCTTTTAATGGAAAAGCTATTCAAAAATATTAAGGAGAATTTGGAATCATGCTGATTAAACTTATCGTATGCATCATCGCAGGGTTAGGCGCAGGTATCGGCACCGGCTTTGCCGGACTGTCCGCCGCCGCCGTCATTTCCCCCATGCTCATCACCTTTCTTGGTTTTGAGCCCTATGAGGCGGTGGGCATCGCGCTGGCCTCCGATGTGCTGGCCTCTGCGGCCAGCGCCTATACTTACGGGAAAAACAAAAACTTGGACATCAAAAACGGTCTGGTGATGCTCGTCACCGTACTACTTTTCACCCTTTTCGGAAGCTTTATCGCCTCCAAAGTACCCGGCACGGCCATGGGCAACATGTCCGTCTTTATGACCTTCCTTCTCGGCGTTAAATTCATTATCAAGCCTGTCATGACGACCAAAGAAGTGCAGGCCTCCAAAACTGCCCGCCAGAAATTTGTCCAGTCCCTGCTTTCCGGTACCGTAATTGGCTTTATCTGTGGTTTTATCGGTGCTGGAGGAGGCATGATGATGCTCCTGATCCTCACCAGCGTCCTTGGATATGAACTGAAAACGGCAGTGGGCACCAGCGTATTTATCATGTCCTTCACCGCATTTACGGGCGCCGCCTCCCATTTTGCCATCGGCGGCCTCCCTGATCCTACTGCCTTTGTCATCTGCATCGCCGCCACCCTGATCGGCGCACAGGCCGCCGCAAAGATCGCCAACAAGGCCGATGCCAAAACCTTAAACCGCATGACCGGAATCGTACTGGCCGCATTGGGTGCGGTAATGATGCTTGTAAAACTCTTCTGACCTGTGTTATACTGCCAGAGTAGCATATCCTTTGACGTGCATGATACAGTACACAAAGGCAAACGCATTTATTGAAAATGCACTTTGACACAGGAGACAACAGGCCATGACCGATAAGCAGGGAAAAAACGCAGACGCCCTCCTTTACAAGAAGCTCTTCCTTCTGGATATGGACGGCACGATTTACAACGAAAACCGGATTTTTGACGGCACATTGGACTTTCTTGCACAGATCGAAGCAAACGGGGGCCGCTATATTTTTATCACAAACAATTCGTCCAAATCAGTGGCGGACTATGTGCAAAAAGTAAACAGCATGGGCATCCGTGCCGACGCCTCCCATTTTTACACCTCCAGCCAGGCAACCGCTTTTTACTTAAAAAAGCATTACCCCGGCCAAACCGTTTACTGCATGGGCACCCGTTCCCTCGTCAGGGAACTGTCCGATTCCGGCATAACGGTTGTGACACAGGTGGATGACCGGGCAACGGTGGTCCTCATCGGCTTTGACACGGAAAGCACCTCGGAAAAAATCCGCAATACCTGCATGATGCTGGGACGGGACGTAGCCTATCTGGCTACCAATCCTGATCTGGTCTGTCCGGTCAGCTTCGGCTATATTCCCGACTGCGGTTCCATGAGCATTATGTTAAAAAACGCCACCGGTAAAACGCCGTTTTTTATCGGAAAACCTCAACCCGTCATGGTAGAGTGCGTGCTGCAAATGCTGGGAACCGACGCTACAGATGCCGTCATTGTCGGCGACCGGCTTTACACGGACATCGCCGCCGGTATCAACGCCGGGGTGGATACGATCTGCGTACTTTCCGGCGAATCCACACTGCAGGACATTGAATCGGGGAACACCAGACCTACCTGGATCTTTGACAGCATAAAGGAAATCCAAAAAGTCCTCGCCGCTACCTCACCCAGGCCCGGCTGTTCAACAGCTTGCACCGTTCCTTCCAGTCCGGCATGATTTCAAACAAAAAGGAATGAAAACGGGGAGAGTGATCCGGGTAAATAAAATGGGCAAACTCATGTACCACCACATATTCCATACAGCTTTTTGGCACCTCTGTCAATTGCCGCGCAAAAGTCAGCACGCCCTTCGTAGGCTGACAGCTTCCCCAGCGGGATACCATGCTCCGTATCCGGATTTCCGGCCAGCTTACGCCGAGCCGCTCGAAATCCGGATACACTTTTTTACAAATGGTATCAATCTCCCTTTTACACCGGCCGGACAGAAATTTCTCTACCATTTTTTTGCGCCGTCCTGCATCCGAAACATCCTTTTGCGTCACCAAAAGAATGTCCCCAAATTCCTCCACTGACTCCCTGCCGCCGCTTACCACCTGCAGGCAGTAGGGATTCCCCCCCAAATACAGGCAGTCCCCATTCCCATATTGGCGGTTCCTTCCCATGGCCATGCCGTCCCCGGCCTCCCGCATCCGCCCAAACCGCTCCAGGGTTTCCAAAATAAACGCCCCGTTCTGTAAGAGAAAACAGTCAATCTGCTCCTGCCCCACAAAACGGTTTGCCGAGACATGCACCCCGCCATCCCTGTGGATGCGCAGGTTAATCCTCTTTACATTTTTATACTGCAATTCATAGACAACAGGAACCCGATTGATCACGATCGTCTTTTTCACAGCCGCCCCTTCCACATTTCACCATCTTTAAATTATTCTAATATTATCACAATATATTTCGTAATACCACATTATACGGCAAAATCTTTTAGGAAATTGTAAAAAAAGGTAACGCTTTGGACAAGTTGAACTGTTACTTAACCAATGACACGGGTTATTAACCCTTCCTAAAAATTTAGTAAATTTTGTTACAGGTCTTAATTTTTTTTGCAGAATAGTGTAAGATAAAAATATCCGGCTTTTAAAAGGCCGCAATATTTATGTGAGAAGGTGTTTAGCGTATGAAAACTTTTCGGAAAAGGAAAATCTTTTCTTTTATCATAATGACGGTTCTCGGTTTCTGTCCGGCAGCGGCTTCTTATTTGCCCGTCCATGCAGCACAGATTGATTATCAGGCCCAGGCAGAAAGCAATAAACTCATGACGGTGGAGAGCAATGAAATTGCAGGCTGGCCCCAAGGCCCTGCCGTCAGTGCCAAATCGGCCATTTTACTGGAGGCCAATACAGGCACGATCCTTTACGAAAAAAACATCCACGAGAAACTATATCCCGCCAGCACCACCAAAATCCTTACCGGTTACATTGCCAGACAGCATTCCTCACTGGACGAAACCGTGGAATATTCCGCAAAGGCAGTCAACAGCATCAATTGGCTGGAGGATGCCAATATTGGCATCAAGCCGGGGGAGTCCCTTACCATGGAGCAATCCCTGTATGCCCTGATGGTCGGCTCTGCCAACGAATGCGCCAATGCCATTGGGGAACACGTCAGTGGCAGCATCGACGCCTTTGTCAGCCTTATGAATGAGACGGCCCAAAGCCTTGGCTGCACAAACTCCCATTTTGTCACCACAAACGGCATACACGACGACGAGCATTACACTACCGCACATGATTTGGCCCTGATTGCGCGGCAATATTTTTCCGATGAGCTCCTGTGTAAGATGTCCAATACGTTAAGCTACGTAATACCCGAAAGCCCTACCCTGTCCCGGGAACTGGTTCCAAACAGCAAAAACAACCTTCTTCCCGGAAAGCCCTATGCTTACGAGTATCTGGTCGGCAGCAAAACAGGATATACCAGCATTGCCCGCCAAAGCCTTGTCTCCTGTGCGGAAAAAGACGGATTAAAGCTGATTTGCGTGGTGATGCAGGACGAGTCGCCCATGCAGTTTACGGATACGGTGGATCTATTTAATTACGGGTTCAGCAATTTCAATGCCGTGAATATTGCGGCAAACGATACCGCCTATAACGTCCGGGGAAGCGGCAGCTTTATGACGGAAAGCGATATTTTTGGCAACGGCGAGCCCCTTTGTTTCATTGACCCAAACGCTTATCTGGTGGCTCCTGCAGACATCTCCTTTCAGGATGTCACTTCCACCTTAAGCTACGATAATCTGCCGGAAAATGAAGCGGCCCTGATCACCTATAGCTATCAGGGAAAAATTTTGGGCATGGCCCCTGTACTTTTTTCCCACCGGACAGAATTTTTTGATTTTGATGCCCTGCCTTCCATCCCCATGGAAGACAGGGATACCGAAACCGGCATACCGGCTGATGCTGCAGTTCTGCAAAAAAGTACTTCCACAACCGTAAAGAATAAAGATGTCCTTCTTCTGGACGTGAAAAAGGCAGCCATTATCGTCGGTTGTGCCGCCGGTCTGCTGCTCATTCTCTTTATCACCGGTAAAATCCTGCATAACCGTAGGCTGAGCAAACGACGCAGGATGATTATGAGCCGCCGCAGACGGCGCAATAACCTTATTGATTTTGACCGTTATACCAAAAACCTTTAAAAGGGGATGGGAATTTAGCAGCCTGCCGCTAAATTCCCATCCCTCTTTTATGCTTCCTTTTTTTCCTTTTCCCGGTGCCTGTGCATCCTTCTTAGTTCCTTGATCCGTTCCTTCTTCTGCCGGATTTTGTCTGTCTCCTCCTCCGGAATCAGCCGGGTTGTCTTGACCGCAAAAACCGTGTCGTGATCCGTTTTCCTAATCCGGATCTTTCCCTTCATATAGCCATGCACCTCACAATAGGAAAGACTATAGTAATGTTTGCTGTTTTGTGAAAACCACTTGATCTTACGCCGCAGGTTCCTGTGGCACAGGTAACATCTTGTGGAAATCACCTCCCGGTCCGCCATTAAAGTCTCCTTATCCGGAAATGCCCGTGATATATATTTCGCATAACTGTCAAATACAATGTGAATCTCGCTCCTGTGATCCTTTGGCAGGCAAAACGTATCAAAAGAGACGCGCTGCAGGGCAATGGGATCCTTGATCTGCTGCAAAATCTGCGCCGTATATACCGCATCGCTGATTGCCCGGTGAAACGGCTCCCCCACAGAAAGCCCTAAATAGTTCACCGCATATTCAAGGCTTTTCCGGCTTTTTTGATCCTCATAGGCAATGCTGAAAAGCTTCTGCACATCGAAAAAGCGCAGTGGGCCTATCCCCAGGGGTTCCATGCCGAAAAATACCATATTCTTCTGCAGTTCCGTCAAATCCATGGGTCCCCATGTCGCAAACATTACGCTGTCTCCGCACCAATGCAGGAAATCCTCCATCACTTCCGTAAAAATCCTGCAGTTTTTCAAGTCTGCCATGTGAATCTGGATCAACCGCTCCGTAACCTTATGCATCTCGCCATATACCTGCGGTTTGATCCGTTCATGGAAAGTATCCATGGTCTCCATGCGGCTGTTGAGTTTCACGGCGCCTATTTCGATAATTTCAAACGCCAGCATTTTACTTCTTTCGTCGTTGGCCTCCGACGCCTGATTCCACTCCAAATCCAAAACTATATAGTTCATGCCGCCCTCTCTGTCCCCAAAACCATTCCGGAACCCCTGTCCGGTACCTGACTATTGCCCTATTCCATTAAGACATTTTAGCATGATACCTGTCCTTATGCAAGAAAGACGTCACGTTTCATTTGCCGCATCACGGTCTCTTATTTTTTTCTTTTAAACGGGCATAACGTCTGTCCACTTCCCGCTGCAGGGTTTCTACCACTTCCCCGTACTCTTCTTTGAGCAAGTGCCTGGTCCTTCCCATTCTGGAAAGCCAGTCGGTCACCGGCTGTTTTTTACCCAATGCCTCCGGATCGTAGGTGATACGTGTGGTTCCCTGCTCCACCTCATATAACGGGAAAAAACAGCAATCCACGGCCGCAGCGACGACCTGTCTTTCCGTTTCCGGTTTATCGTTCCAGTTTAGCGGACATGCGGACAGTGCTTTTACATACGCCATGCCGAATCTGTTTGCATATGCTGCTGCCTTTGCGGCTTTTTTAATAAAATCTGCAGGATTGCTTTCCGCTACGGTCGCCACATAAGGAATCCCCGTAGCCGCCATGATCTGCGCCGTATCCCGGTGGAAAAAGTCTTTTCCAAACCCTTCTTTTCCCACATGGGAGGTTGCGCTTTTTGCCCCATAGGGCGTGGAGTAAGACAACTGATACCCGGTGTTCATATAGCCCCCATTGTCATATTCAAACAAAATCATCTTCTGGTTGCGGCACGCCGCCCCCAGGGCTGAGCCCAATCCGATATCCATGCCACCGTCCCCGCTGACCATGACAAACGTTATCTCCCCTTCCGGAATCTCCCCCCTTCTCTGTTTTTCCTCAAAGACGGCAATGATCCCTCCCATGGTTGCCGGGCCGTTCTGGAATAAATTATGCACATAAGGAACCCTAAACGAAGTCTTGGGATAAGCGGTTGTCACCACCATCCCACAGCCGGTGTGGAACACAAATACCACGTTCCCC
>CARDPF010000030.1 GCA_948960675.1 uncultured Eisenbergiella sp. | reverse complement strand
GCGGCTTCGGCGGTGTGGGCGGCGGGCACGGCGGCTTTGGCGGTGTGGGCGGCGGGCACGGCGGTGTGGGCGGCGGGCACGGCGGTGTGGGCGGCGGGCATGGCGGCGGTGGGCACGGCGGTGTGGGCGGCGGTGGGCACGGTGGCGGATAAGGGCGGCATCCCCTTTGGCAGCCTCCGTTTATACCCCCGCCTTTACCGGGATTTTGTTTTGCTGTATTGCGAAAATAGAACATTTTATCCCTCTCCTTTTATGTTGGTTAACGGTTCCCTTTGACAGCATTTTCCCTTTTGCATGTCATTTCATGGTTACGCCCCGCTGTCGAAACGGATACAAGAAGTAACTCTACATGTTCTATTTTATGCGTGGAAACGTCTTGCGGTTCCCAAATCCTGCCTCCGTAAAGGTCCATGAAAAGAACAACAAAAAAAACAGACACCGGTTCCGGAATCTTTTCGATCCCGGAACCTTGTACCTGTCCATCCGCTTTCACACTGCCCTGCCTGACCCTGCGGCAAAATTATTGTTTATGCATAATTCCTTTTTCTGTCCCTGCCGCCTCCCATGCGGCCTGCAGTACGTCTCTGTTCGCTCCTGCCTTCCGCATAGTGTTTCCTGTCATCTAAAGCCCGGCGCGGTCTGTCCTCCTTAAAGCTGCCAAAGCTGCGGTTCTTTTTGTCCGTTCTGCTCTCGTCCCCAAAACGACGGCCATGCTGCTGCGCCCTGCCACCGTCCCTAAAGCCACGGCCATTTTTGCCACTGTCCCCAAAGCCCCTCTGACGGCCTTCCCGGTCTGACCGCCTGCGGCTGACAGGGGACTGCTCTTCAATATACTCTTCCTCGCCGGAATCGGCCTGGCTGCACAAAAACGCCGCTGCCAATTCCAACGCGCTGATTCCGCTTTCCTTCTCAAAGCGCTCCACTGCGCGGATATAATCCGCCGTGTTGACCTCCTCCATGACCTGACGCATCTGTGCAAGCACATTTTTCTGCTTCTGCAGGCACACCTCCTCATAGGTAGGAAGCTTCTTTTCCTCCAGATGGGTCTTACACATTTTCTCAATCTCGCGGATTTTATAATATTCCCGCACGTTTGCAAGGGTAAAGGACATCCCCTCCCGTCCGGCCCGCCCGGTTCTCCCGATGCGGTGCACATAATATTCCGTGTCCTGCGGTACATCGTAATTGATCACGCCGTCCACACCGCTGACATCAATTCCCCGCGCCGCCACATCGGTGGCAATCAGGATCTGCAGGTTTCCGTTGCGGAAACGCTTCATCACCGTATCCCGCTGCGCCTGGCTCATATCCCCGTGCAGCCCTTCCGCCGTAATTCCCCTGTTGCGCAGATGATCGGCAAGTTCGTCCACCATACTTTTGGTATTGCAAAAAATCAGGCATCGCTTCAATTCATAATACTCGATCAGCCGTGCCGTCGCCGCTTCCTTGTCCGTCTTTTTAATATAATAAAGATGCTGCTTGATGGCCTCTACCGTCAGTTCCTTTTTCACCACTTTCACAAGTACGGCATCCTTCTGAAATTGTTTGGTGATACGCAAAATCGGCTCCGGCATCGTAGCGGAAAACAGCGCCGTCTGGTGCTCGCATTCGATTTCCCCCAAGATGGCTTCCATATCCTCCCGGAACCCCATATCCAACATCTCGTCCGCTTCGTCAAGTACCACCATTTTTAAGTTATCCACCTTGATGGTATGCCTTCTCATATGATCCATCACACGGCCCGGGGTACCTACAATTACCTGTACGCCGCCCTTTAACGCTTTGATCTGCCTGCTGATATCCTGCCCGCCATATACCGCCAACACCCGCACACCGTGCATATAACGGGAAAACCGGCGCAACTCCTCTGCCGCCTGCATGGCAAGCTCCCTCGTGGGACACAATATCATCCCCTGCAATCCCCGGTCTTCCGGATCCACACGCTGTAAAAGCGGAATGCCAAACGCCGCCGTCTTACCGGTTCCCGTCTGCGCCTGTCCGATCACGTCCCGGCCCTCCATTAAAACAGGAATGGCATCCGCCTGAATCGGCGTCATATATTCAAATCCCATCTCCGATATGGCCCTTAATATTCTCTCGTCAACGCCGGACTCCTCATACTTCATCATAGTCTCCATTCAAAATCCTCTTCCCTAACCGGCCCTTAACTCCGGTTATACTCTCCGGTTTTACCCATACGAAAACAATTTTTTCCAAACTCTTTAGACTATACACGACAAAGTACGGAAAGTCAACCATAATACCTTTAAAATTTTGATTTTTTATAACTGGTGGGGAACAGGTCAGACAGCATTGCCCGGGCTGTTACCGCTTTTCTTCCTGTAACGTATTGGAAAAATGTATATCCTTTATGGTAACGGTTCCATCCGTCACAAAAAGCGAAATGTCATCCCCCGGTCTGGCATAAAATCTCGCATTGAGCCCAACGCCGTCCACATACAGCGTGGCAATCGTATCATCCACAAGCAGACGGATATGATAGTCCTTCCCCCCTCCCAGACAGACAGGGCGTTCCAGTCCAAGGTTCATGCACTGGTACCATGGCCAATTCGGATTTTTTTCAAAAACCACCCGCGACTCCCCGGGCAGAAAACGATACTGAAAGGACTGTCCGTTTTCCCGGTTTTCGTAAAAACGAATTCCGAAATCCTTTGGCTGCACGGTAAAACAAACCGTCACCTCCAGACAGAAAAGTCCGCCGCACCTTTGGGCCAAAACAGCCTCTTTTCGCACTCCCCCGGAAATGATCTGCCGATCCGAAAGCCTCTGTTTTGCCCCGAAGGCATTCCAGACCTCCTGGGGCGGCTTTACACCCAGCGTCCCGTCTTTTCTCTGGTATAGTTCATGTGCCATAAAGGTTCCCGCCCATTCAAAGTTGCCGGTATCCTCACAGTTTTCCCGCGTAGGTACCCAACCGAACAAAAACCGCCTGCCATTTCTACAGCAGGTTCTGGCCGCATAATAGGCCCTGCCGTCAAAAGCATCGTCCCCCGGTGCAATCCAGGGACCGTATATGCTTTTTGCCATCCGATAGACCATCCGGCTTCGGTCACTGTATTCCGAGATGATGTGATACCACCAGTCCCCCATACGAAACAAATCCGGCATCTCATGCATGGTATACAAATCAGGGGCATAAAAATCCCCGCCGAATGTCCAATCCTTTAAATTTTCGGAGGTAAAATATACGGTTCGGCCCGTCTGCGCGGTTTTTGGTGAAGCCTTTCTGGTTCCCAGCAACAACAGATACCGTTTTTCCTCCTCCTGCCACAGCACAAAGGGATCTCTCCAATCCCCCGCATCATAACCGGCCTGCGGCGTGAAAGTCACTTCGTCCCGCCTCTTTTCCCAGTGCAGCAGATCCTTACTGACCGCATGCAGCAAAACCTGTGGATTTTTCCCCTGCTTTTCGTAATCCCGGTTATACCCCGTATAGAAGGCATGAAAAAGCCCTTCCGCACTGAAAACGGAGCCCGCAAAAATAAACTGATCCTGCTGCGTATCCCCTCCCCTTGGAATCGCCGTTCCCAGATATTTGTAATGCACAAAATCCTGCGTGACGGTAAGATCCCATCCGAAAGGTTCCCCGAAGGGACAGGGATTTCTGTTATCCCTCTGGTGAAACAAATAAAACCGGCCGTCATGCGCCAAGGGCATGCAGTCCCCAAAATAAGTGCCCGGCTCCTGATAATATAATCTTGTCATATGCTTTATCCTTTCACGGCTCCCCCGATTGTCAGGGAGTTTTCTATTTTATCGCTGCACGCCAAATAGAGAATGATCGTCGGAAGACTGGCAAGCATCATGGCAGCCCCCATCGCCCCCCAATTCGTGCTGTGTTGCCCCACGAAGGATGCAAGACCTGCAGGCAGCGTCTTGAGCCCATTGCTGGAAATCATCACTGTGGGTAAAATAAACTCGTTCCAAATCCCCAATGTGGCAAACAATACTGCCGACACCACCGCAGGCTTTACCAACGGAAGCATGATAAGAAAAAACGTACGGTACACACTGGCCCCATCCATGAACGCCGCTTCTTCCAGTTCTGTGGGCAACGCCCGAAAGGCCACCGACAAAATCATGAACGGAAACGCCAAATTAAAGGCGATATAAGGCAAAATCAGCGCGCCATAAGTATTGGCCAGCCCCAAATCCTTTATCAGCACCGACAGCGGAATCAGGCTCACCTGCAGCGGAATAAACAGTCCGATGGAAACAAACATGGCCGCCAGTCCCTTCCACTTCCACCGCATCCTTGCCACCGCATAAGAAAAAGGAAGCACCAAAACCAATACGCCCGACAGGGATATAATCGTCGTAAACACGCTGTTTTTAAAATAGGTCAGCACATCAAAGGCATTTAGCGCATCCGCATAATTTCCCCACTGCGGCGACAGCGGCAGCCCAAAGGGATTTGTATAAAAAATCTCGTCATTGGTCTTGAGCGAATAGCCTGCAAGATAGAACAGCGGATATAAACTAAGACAGGCAAAAAATACCAGCGCCGCCGTCTGTACATATGCCGTTTTACGCTTTTTTCTTTTCACCTGTCTTGTCCTCCTTCCTCTCTCCCAGCAAAAAATTGATGAGGGTAATCGCCAGCAGGCACTGAAGAATCAAAACCACCGCCGAAGCGCACCCATAACCGTACTGCCGCAGCTTAAACGCGCTCCGAAACGTCATATAAGTCATGCTGTAGGTAGCGGTACCCGGCCCTCCCCGGGTCAGAAGCTGCATCTGCGCATAAATGTTAAACCCTCCCGTCACTGCAAAAATCAGACAGGTCCGTATCGTATCCCTAAGCATCGGCAGCACAATGCAAAAATTGACCTGCCATCTTTTGGCCCCATCAATAGCCGCCGCTTCCAGATAATCGGTGGAAATTGCATTTGCCGAAGAATATACGATCACAAATTGATATCCCATATACTGCCACGCGTTGACAAAAGCAATCACCAAAATCGCACAATCCTTATCGGACAGCCAGTCCTGCCGCAGGGAAAGGCCCAGCATTTCAAAAACCCTGTTGAGCAGTCCGATTTCCGGATTCAAAATGGAAGACCACAGCTGACAGACAACCGTGACCGACAAAACCACCGGGATAAAAAGGCTGCTCCTGATAAATTTCCGGCACCGGATCCTTTTATCCATCATCACCAGCGCCAGAAAAGTCCCAAACACCACTTCCAAAACCACCAGCACGGCGGCCACGACCAGGCCGTTTCGAAACGAACGGATAAAAACCCTGTCCTGTGGCAGCCTGCCATAATTTTGAAATCCGACAAAAGTTCCTGCCGTCAGCCCGTCCCAGTCATACAAACTTTTCACGGCAGTTTGAAGTACCGGATAAAAGGCAATCAGGGAAAAAAAGGCAATGCAGGGCATCGTAAATATGAAAATGGTCTTTTTATCCGCCAGCATTTTATTCATTATCTTTTTCCACCCACAGAATCCACCAGTTCATCAATGGCGTCTATTGCCTCCTGAGTCTCCATCCCTGTCAGCATTTCCTGCAAAAGCTCCACAAAGGGAGTTGAAAATTCCACATTTTTCAGGGTATGCGTCCATGCGGTCTCAAAAACCATGTTTTTCAATTCTTCCCCTTCCACCAGCGCAAGAGGCGGAATCTCCACATCCGCAAGCGCAGATGTATCCACATTGATAACGGTGGGAATCTTGGCTGTATACAGATAATTGCCCACAACCGATGCCTCCGCCAAAATGGCCGTCACGTCGGCCACCAGTGCAGGATCCTCTGTATCCGATGAGATAGCATACCCCTCGTAAGTATATCCCCCGGAAAATGCGTAGTAATTCTGTTCCTGCTCCATCCCGGCGTCCGCCATGGGATATGATGTAAAATACCCAAGATCGCCGCCGAGCTTCTGCGTCAAACTGGCAATATCCCAGTCGCCGTTGATAAACATGGCCGCCTGTCCCGAAGTGAACAGATTCTGGGCAGTCTCATAATCGGCGGAAGTGCACCCTGCCTGAAAAAATCCGTCGTTCACCAAAGCCATCATCTTTTCTATCGCCTTGGTGTAGCCTTCCTCTGAAGCATGCGCCTCCCCTTCCGAGAGCGCCTTGATGCCGCCCGGATTATATTTCATGGCAAACATGTCAAAAAAAGCCCCGATCGTAAAACCTTCCTTGGCAAACAACGCGCAGGGAATGACCCCTTTTGCCTTCAACTGCTTTGCCGCCTCTGCCAACTCCTCATAATTTGTGGGAATCTCAATGTTGTTATCTGCAAATACCTTTTTGTTATAATACAGTAAAATGGCCTGCGCCCCCGCATCCGGAAAAATATATGCCTTTCCGTCATCATAGTAAGGCGTATCCTTCGCCGATTCCGCCAGCTTATCCGCATATCCGGTCTCCACAAGCAAATCCGTAAGATCCATCAGGCTTGCGCTGGCCGACAACGCTTCCACATCCCCCGCGTTCACATGGGCAATATCCGGCATGTCCCCTGTGGCTGCACGGGTTTTGAGCGTCTGGCCGTCATCCTGCGCATGGGCCTCGACTTCAAATGTGACATTGGGATATTTCTCCTGTACCTTCGCCATGGCATAGTCCAAAATCTCCCGCTCGCTGTCCCCGTAATGTGCATACAGTTTTAACGTCCGCTTCACATTGGTATCTGCCTGCGCGCTGTCGCCTTCCGTCCCGGAAGCTGCCGCTACCGTCTCCCCGTCTGGCTGCCCCTGGTTGTTTTGCGCAGGGATTTTGGATGTAACGCACCCTGTCAGGGCCGCCGAAAGCACCGCCCCCGCCAAAATCAAACCGACCGCTTTTTTGTTCATCTTCTCTCCTCCTTGTTGTCCCGATTTTGCACCTTTTGCTACTGCAATTATAGTATCCTCCTTTTTCACCGCTTTTTCCTGTCAATACCGCGCACAATCCAGAAAAAAGCAAGACTCTTTTGGGGGCATTTTTTTCATTACGGGAAAAAACAGGCACATTAGTAAAAAACAGGCCATTTTCCAAAACCCCTTATCAACCTTCCCCTGTTGTACTATAATGGAACGTAGCTGCCAACCATTGCTTATGGAGGTATCCGATGAAAAAACGCTTTCATACCTTTTTCCTCAACATAAACCTCAAGCAGAAGCTCATCCTGTGCATCCTGTTTTGCATTCTTTTACAGAATCTGCTATTCCTCATTTTGGGTAACCGGCTTTTGTACCGCCAGGAAACTGAAAGCGCAAAGCGGCATCTGCAAAATGAGTGCTTTCTCATCTGCAATCAGCTGGAAAACCAGTATCGAAATACGGTTCTGTGTTCCAATGAATTGATTTCAACAATTAACAAGACACTGGGAAACGCTTCGTCAAAAAATGCCGTCCTAAACCAGCTGGAAAGTGCCTTCCGTTACAATCTCCACCTTTTTCCCTTTTTGGATTCCATCCTTTTTTATCCGGAAAACGGATATCCGGTATATGTCGGCACGGAAATTTCTCCCGATCACACCGCCCTTTGCTCTGATCTGCTGTCTACCGTGCCTGCAAGCGGCGTTCCCCGCAATACCTTTCTGGAAATCGACTGGCGAAAGGAAACCGGCATCTGCTCCGAGCCGGTTATGACTTTCTGCAAACGCGTCATTCACATAGACACCGGCACAACCCTGGGCTACCTGATCATAAACATCAAAGAAAGTAAAATCTCCGGCCTATTTACAAATGCCGGACAGCACTATTACCTTGTCAACGAAAAGGGACGCATTGTTTCCTCCACGCATAAAGAAGATCTTTTTACCACTGTCAATCCGTCCCTGGCCGCTGCTCTGACCGATGTATGCCGGGAAAAGCAGGCTGCAAACCTCACCGCAAGGGCCCTGCTATACACATGGATTGGCCTGGAATCCTTTCCCTACGTACTGGTAAACCAAACGCCGCTCTCCGATATCACGGGAAATGTCCGCTACAATACCCTGCTGATCCTCACTGTCTGCGCTGCGACAATCGCCTCCGTCATTTTCCTGACGTCCTTCTTTTCCCGTCTCATCACGACGCCGCTGGAATATCTGAGTCAAAAAATGGGAATGGTTAAAAAAGGCGATTTCCATACCCGCTCCTACTTACAGCGCAGGGATGAACTGGGCGACATTTCAAACAGCTTCAATGAAATGGTGATGGAAATTGAAAAGCTTACCGAACAGACAAAGACGGACCAGGAACAGAAGCACCGGTACGAACTTTCCCTGATACAGTCCCAGATAAACCCGCACTTTTTTTACAATGTGCTGGATTTGATTTATGTGATGTGCTACCAGTCGGACGCAAGGGAGGCGGCTTTTGTCACAAAATATCTTGCCGATTATTACCGGCATTCGCTCAACAACGGAAAAGAATGCATTCCTTTAACGGAAGAATTTGAGATTATCAGAAATTATCTTGCCATCCAGCAGTACCGCTATCAGGATCTTCTGGACTATGAAATGAATCTGCAGCCTTGCACCGAAAACTTTCTCGTCCCCAAAATGACACTGCAGCCGTTGGTGGAAAATGCCCTCTGCCATGGCTTAAAGGAAAGCTGCAGAAGCGGAAAAATCGTCATCACCGCCCACCTTCGCCGCAGCTTTCTATTCCTTGCGGTCAGCGACAACGGCATCGGTATGCAGAAAGATTTTTTACGCCAACTTATGCTCTCCCAAGAACGCCAGAATCACTTCGGACTCAAAAGCGTTATCCTGCGGCTTAGGCTTTATTACCGGGATTGTTGCCGCATCCGCATTTTCAGCAAAAAAAACCAGGGCACAACCGTTCTGATCCGCATAGCCCCGGATGCCCTTTGTCAAATTCAGGAGGATTAACCATGATCCGTGTTCTCATTGCAGATGACGAAATCCATTTCAGAAATTATATGTTGACCGCAGTGGATTGGAACGCCCTGGGCTTTCAGTTGTGCTGCGTGGCACAAAACGGAGAAGAGGCCCTTTGCACAATCCGGGATTTTCCCCCTGATATCGCTTTTCTGGACATCAACATGCCCCTTATAGACGGCATCTCCCTGGCCGAAAAGGTTCGTGCCCAGAATCCGCAGCTTATGCTCGTCTTCGTCACCGGCTATTCCGACTTCTCCCATACCAAAAAGGCAATACAGCTTCAGGTGGAAGATTATCTTTTAAAGCCCTTCTCCCCCGAAGAACTGACCGAGCTTTTGCTTCGTTTAAAGCAAAAATATATGCAGACCCACTTTCCCGACCGAGCGATACGGCGACAAAAGGAGGCGTCTCCTTTACATTCCAGCATCCGCACCTCCCGCTCCCTCGAAATCGTCAGGCGCGTACAGGAGTATATTCGCTGCCACTATATGGAGGAAGCATTTTCCGTCGAACAGATCGCCGCATACATGATACTGGATGCCAGCTACCTGCGGAAACTTTTCAATAAGTACATGAACTGTACAATCAGCGACTTTCTGACTGCCACCCGCATGGAAGAAGCCCGCCGGCTTTTGGATCAGGGGGAAACCAACATTACGCAGGTCTCCTCCCAAAGCGGCTACAAGGATTCCGGCTATTTTAGCAAGGTTTTCAAAAAATACTACGGGGTAACGCCAAGGGCCTATCTTACCGACGGCCTGGAGGGCGGACCGGGCAGCCCTGCTATAAGCAATGTAAGGCAAGCCCGCAACGCTGCAGGCCAGCAGGACATATGATTAGCGGAGAAAGAAGGGCGGTTCAGGCATCCCCGGCGTCCGCAGAAAATACAAAATCGCAAAAATCCGCATATCCGCCGTCCGTGCGCTCGTCATTGTAGGAAAAGATCCCGATCCGGCTCCCCACAAACAAAGACATGGAGTAAAACAGGGAACGTTCCTCCCCCAATCCATTCCAAACCACGCCGTCCGTACTATAATAAAATGCCGCAGTCTCTTTTCCGCTTGCCCAGCTGTCAAAAACAAAAACAATTTTCAGCCATACCCGGTCATTCCGAAGCAAAACCGTCTGCTCTTCCTTCCGGTACCATTCCTCCAGCGCCTGCATCTGTCCCGTGCGCACTACCTCATAGGGCGCACGTTCCCCTTCCCGGCAAAGTAAAACCACGGAACGCACGCCGTTTCTCTGGCGGACGCCGATCTGCGCATACTTTTCTTCCAACGCACACAGTCCGGCATAATCCCCGTCCCGCATTCCGCCACACTCCAGGCATACCCAAAACGCACTGTAAGGGGCGGCCGTCCTCTGGGTAAGGGTATTTCTTGCCGACAGCAGTTCCCTCGCCTGATGTCTGTTTTCCAGCCGCAAAAAGCCGGGACGCTTTGTGAAAGACCATGCGTTTTCATCCGGCAGATGGTTCCACTGCCACACCTTTTCCAACCGGTTTTGTGTATGGCAAAAGCTGTCGCTCAATTGCAGCGGACGCGCCGCACGTTCCGGCAGGCCCGTTTCAAAGGTTTCCGGCACTTTCCCGTCGTTTCCCAAAACCGGCCAGCCGTCCTGCCAGCGCACGGGCATCAGAAACGGCACTCTTCCCACTGCACCGCTGTCCTGAAACATCATCGCATACCAGTTCCCGGCCTCATCGTCAAACAGCGGCCCCTGGGCAATTCCCCTGCCGGGAATCCACATATCGTCTTCCAAAAGGATTTTTTTCTCAAACGGCCCCTCCAGTGACCGGGCACGGTAACAGACCTCCCGCCGAATCCCCGTCCCGTCCGGCCAGTCGATGAACAATAAATAGATCCAGCCGTCCTTTACATAAGCGCGGCAGCCCTCGCAGCGCAAACGCATTCCCTCCGTGGGTGTTTGCAAAAGCAGCCTGTCGGAACCCTCCACAACGCCTGAAAAGTCCTCCTTGCATTCCACCAGCCGGATCTCCCCGTTGCCATATACCAAATACACCCGGTCTTCCCAACACAAAAAAGACATATCGTGAAAAACTTCCCCGATCTCCACCCGATCCCAATCACTTTTTTCCATATCGTCCGTGGAAAACAGATAAGTCTTTTTCATATCATGGCACACAAAACAGGCATAAAACCTGCCTTTATGCCGCATCAGGCTAGTCGCCCACTGTCCCTTGGCATACGCATGCCGCCCGTTTCTGAGGCAATAAATATCGTTGTCGGCGATACAGCTGCAAATGTAAGAGACAATTTCCCAGTGTACCAGATCCTTTGACTTTAGGACCGGCGCAGCCGGCATATAAAACATGGTAGTGGAAACCATATAAAAATCCGACCCGACCCGCAATACATCCGGATCCGGCATGTCCGTTCTAAAAAGTGGATTCTGTACTTTCATTTTTTCCTCTATTTCTGCGCTGCTTTGTTGCGCAAAGCCATGCATGGCTTTTTTCAGTCTTTTCCCCAATCCTGCCCTACCGCTGCTTTACCAGATCCGATACCTGCCGCTCAGCGCCAAAAGGGCAAACAAATACAGACAATTGTCATAGTATCTGCGTTCCCCCAGACGAAGGGGTTGGTTCCAAAACCACTGCACCCAGCGTTTTGCCACATTCCAATCGCTGTCCACATCTTTTGACCCGTCATTTTCCACGGTCAAAGCCCCCTGCGCCGTCGTGGCAAGCAATCCCAGCGGATGCAGCACAGGCTGGTCAACGGGCGTTCCGTCCACCTCAAACACACACCTTGTGGCCTCCAAATCCGTTTTCCAAAAACGCATCATGCGAAGGGGCGCGCCGTAATGGCCTGCATCTTTTCCAAACCATATGTAATCCAAACCAATATTGGCCGCCGTCCGGTATGCATCGCTGTAAAACCGGTTATGCTTTTCTCCCCAGGGCATTTTCCTGTCTGCGGGGGAACCGTCAAATTCCCCATATTCCGGACTCAGCCCCGTAACCGGATGACAAGCCTTCGCCAGATATTTCCTGCTGGCATCCGCCGCCTCCCGCCAGAACGCCCTGTCCCCTTCCTCTGCCCAAAGGGCAAACAACTCATAAAAATGCGGTAAATGATAAGAAGGATCCGTAAACGGGCTGCCCGGCACGAAAAGGATTTGTTTGTTTTCCCTGTTCCACATGGGCGCCCCCGGCCTCGTACCCTCGCCTTTGTGCAGGCATGCCGACAAAATCTGCCTGGCCTGCCCGCTATAGTTGTAAATCCCCTCGCCGTCCCCCCACCGGTGGGAGGCAAAAAACAGCGCCATGGCAAAAAATTCTTCCCCGTCCGGCGCGGGCCCATAGGCGTTCTTTTCCCCGTTTGTCTTACAACTCCAGGCAAAATACCCCTCGTTTTCCCCGTCTTCCATATACATATAGGTTTTGGCCCATTTCCAGATACGGTCAAACTCCTCCTTTCTATCCGTCTGGACGCACAGCATCATGCCGTAAGACATCCCTTCCGTTCTGGCATCATGATTACCGGTATCCTCCAGATAGCCCATATCCGTCCCCACCGGATGGTAAATCCGCGTATCCTCATCCCCGTAAAAAAAATCCGCAAACGCTGCCTGTATCTTTTGTTCGATTTCCTCCGGGCTCTTTTTGATTTCCGCAAAAAAATTCCGGTATACCCCTGTTTCGTATGCATTTCCCGCCATTATCCTGCCTCCATTTTTCCGCAAAATTTTTCCCGTCCGTTAGACGCAAAGGGTAAAAGACCCCAGGCTCGCTTTTCCGTTTCCCCTATACGTCAGGTAAATCGCCTGTATTCCGTCCGGTATTGCCACCGGCGCACCATATTCCTCCCAGACATTGGAATTGACCACTTCGATCTGCGCCAACGCTTCCTTGTCCCAACCGGTTCTCACCTCAAAAAGGCCCGCCGCATATCCGCGAACCTTTATACGGATTTCTTTTACACCCTTGCAGGCAAAATACTTGAATCCTGCCGTGGCCGAATCCTTCATATTTGCAATATACCCCGGTTCTTCATCCCCGTCCCTTCCGTCCTGCACAACTCTTGGGAAACGGTCATCCCCCACATAAACGGACGGCGTATCCGTAAACAAATGGCACGCGATATAGGCCGGGTATTCCCCTTCCCCCAAAAGGGGACCTGCGTTTAGTCCACAGGAAGTTATTTCCGCCTGCAAAACGGAACCGTCCTGTAAAATCTCCAATTTTTCGGCACATGCCTGCCTGCTATACCAGGTCCCGTTCGTATGCCTGTGATAAAAAATGTACCACTGCCCTGCGATTTCCACCATACTGCCATGATTGTTCGCCCCGTACGCCATAGGCAGGTTTGCAGGTTTATAGGTGTCGATATGCAGGTCACAGTTACTGACCAATACGCCCCCGTACACAAAATCCTTCGTCGGACTTTTACTGGTTGCATAACACAATTCATGCATCACAACCGAAGAATATACAAAGTAGTAAGTATCGCCCGTTTTGCGGATGGATGGCGCTTCAAAAAATTCATGACCCAAAAAGCTTGTCCCTGCGCCATACTCGCACCCGGGTGCCACAAATACCGGCGGCTCGGCTATTGTCAGCATATCCGGCCCCAAAACCGTAGCCATGGCCCCGGTCCTGGATTTATCCCCCCTGCCACAAAAGCCGGTGTACAGATATGTCCTGTCACCCTCCGTCAAAACGCCGGGATCAAACTGGGGTTCATCCCCTACCTTTTCCCCAAGCCTTGTCCCATCCGCATAATGCACATAGCCGTAAAATTCATAGCGCCCGGCAGGCGTATCGCAAACCGCTACCGACACCACCGAAACATGATCCAGCACATAATACAGGTAATACCTGCCGTCAGGACCCACCGTCACATCCGGCGCATACAGACACATCTTTGCGTCCCGGTTTAGGGGATCCGAAGTTTTGGGATAAATTACGCCCTCATAGCGCCAATCCGACAAATCATCCACCGGCGCCGACCAGCAGACATAGTCTCCCAGACAAAACACATGCCCGTTAAAAAAATCATGGGAACCGTAAATATACACCCTGTCCCCAAACACGTAAGGTTCCCCGTCCGGAACATATTCCCACGACGGCAGATACGGGTTAAAAGCCTGTTTTTTCATATAAAAATCCCTCCGTTTCCTAAACTGGCATGCGCCATTGTCGGCGCGCCACTACGCATGAAAGCCGGTTGCTACGCACTGACGTGCTCACGCAACCGCCGCCGGTATTCGCAATCCGGGCTGTCGCCCTTCTTTTATCATACAAAAAATATGGCTTTCCAACAATGACCTATCCTAAAATATAATTGACATATCCTCAGCCTTGTATCATGTCCCCATACCCGTGAACCGTTACCCCCATCCAATCATGCGTATGGCGGAATTTAATTTAGCGTTGACTAAATTAAATTCGTATTATATAATATGGTTGGTTTTCGGCAGAACCCTGCCGTTCCAAAGTTCCCACTGGTCAGGTTGCCGCTTACACGGCAGAACGAGAGGAAATATGGACGAAAAAATTTTAAAAGCGCTGGGAGACCCTAAGCGGTTTCTGCTCTTACAGCTGATGTCCAACCGCAGCTATTGTGTGCGTGCACTGGCAAGTAAAAGCTGCCTGTCCGAATCGGCGGTTTCCCAACACCTCAAAACCCTGCGTGAAGCCGGGTTGGTATACGGCATCAAAAAAGGCTACTACACGCACTATAGCCTGGATAAGGCTGTTCTGGAAACCGTCATACGGGAGTTGGCACAAATCCGTGACGCAAAGCGCAAGCCCTGCGACGGCCCCTTCTACGGCTGTCCGGAATCGGAATATTTAAAATGCAAGTCCTATGTACCGCCAGAAAAAAGAGGAAAGGAAAAAACAGACTTATGCTGAAACGTTTTATCCGGTACTACAAACCACACAAAAAAATGCTTGCCCTGGACATGCTGGCATCTTTGCTCATCTCGGTCATCGGCATGGTATACCCTGTTGTGACCAACAAAATGCTCAATATCTACATCCCCAAAAAGATGTACGCCACGATCGTAGCCGCCGGTTTGATTGTGCTGCTTCTCTACATCGTACGCATGCTGTTGCGCTATTTCGTACAGTTTTACGGCCATTTGATCGGCGTGCAAATGCAATCCCAGATGCGGCAGGATCTTTTTGCCCATCTGGAAAAACAACCCTTTAGCTTCTATGACAATCATGAGACCGGCCGCATTATGACACGCATCACCAGCGATTTGTTTGAGGTCTGTGAACTGGCCCACCATGGCCCGGAAAACCTATTGATCAGTTCGGTAATGATTCTGTTATCCTTCGCCTATCTGTTCATGATTGATCCGATCCTGACATTGATCATCTTTGCCTGTGTGCCGGTTCTTGTGGTCGTCACACTATATTTCCGCAAAGCGATGAGCCGCGCCTTCGATGACCGCCGTAAAAGCAACGCCACCATCAACGCTGCCGTGGAAAGCAGCGTAACGGGAATCCGCGTAACCAAGGCATACACCAACACCGCACGGGAAGTGGAAAAATTCAAAAAGGGAGACGAGCAGTTTGTGGATGCCTCCCGCCGCGCTTATCATGCCATGGCCCAGTTCCATTCCTCCACCTCCTTTGTGACGGACATTTTCAACGTGTTCATCCTCATTGCGGGCGGCCTGTTTCTGTATGCAGGCCGGATTTCCTTCGGTGATTATTCCACCTTCATCGTCTCGGTCAACCTGTTCATCAACCCGGTGAATACCCTGATCGGATTCATGGAGCAGTTCCAAAACGGTGTCAGCGGCTTCAAACGTTTTGTGGAGATCATGGAGGAAGCCCCCGAAGAGGACGCGCCGGATGCAAAGGAATTAAAGGACGTGCAGGGCGTCATCGAATTCAAGGACGTCATTTATGCCTATGATCCTTCCATGGAAGTCCTCCACAACATCAACCTGCGTCTGGAGAAAGGCCGCAAACTCGCTCTGGTGGGGCCTTCCGGTGGCGGCAAAACCACACTTTGCCATTTGCTGCCCAATTTTTACAAACTGAAAGAGGGAGACGGCGCTATTTTCATCGACGGCATGGACATCCGCAGCCTGACCATGGAATCCGTCCGCCGCAGCATCGGAATCGTACAGCAGGATGTTTTTCTCTTTGTGGGAACCATCCGGGAGAATATCCTCTACGGCCGTCCCGATGCCTCCGAAGAAGAGGTCTTTGAGGCCGCCCGGCGCGCCAACATCCATGACTACATAATGACCCTTGAAAAAGGGTACGATACGGAAATAGGCGAACGGGGGGTCAAATTGTCCGGCGGACAAAAACAGCGTCTGAGCATCGCGCGGGTATTTTTGAAAAACCCTGCCATCCTTATTCTGGACGAAGCGACCAGCGCCCTGGACAACACTACCGAAGTGCTGATTCAGCAGGCCTTGGACGAACTGTGCAAGGGACGTACCACACTGGTCGTTGCCCACCGCCTTTCCACCATCCGCAATGCCGACGAAATTGCCGTGGTCATTAACGGACGTATCACCGAACGCGGCTCCCATGAGGAGTTGATGGCAGCAGGCGGTACCTACCAAAAATTGTATTCCCTCCAATTCCGTGAAAACGATTTCTTCGCATCGGAATTTTAAAAGAGGACACCGGGAGGACATGGAAGATTAAACCCCAACGGTTTTCTTGTTTCCTTGTTAAAATTGACGTGATTTTTCCATGAATATATGTTAAAATTATGTCAATTCATGCCAATATGCAAGCCGGTTCTTTATGACAATGGGGTGCATGATTTACAAACGGACCCATTGCCCGGACCGCACCGGCAGACAGACAAGGAGACAGATACGATGAATCCCCCAAAAGCATACACCTTGACGGCAAAACAGCGGCAGGATTATCTTTTGCAACCGGACGCGCTGCCGGATTATGATTGGGAAAAGGCAACGGACGAATACGAAACGCCCCCCTTTTTATCCAAAACCTCCCTGCGTTTTTGGCTCAACACACAGACAATCGGCTATTCCACCCATTGGCATAACGCACAGGAAATCATCGTTCCGCTGGAAGGAAGTTATTCGGTTATCATACAGGACACCCTATTCTGCCTGCAGCCGGGAGACATCCTGCTCGTCCCCCCGGGTGATCTGCATTCCATCCAGGCCCCCTTGGGAGGCGCACGGTTCGTCTTTTTGCTGGAACTGGATATTTTCTGTCAGATCACCGACTTTTTCCGCACCAGATCCCTGTTGTCAAAGCCGGTCCACATCACTGCGGACAACTCCCCCGAAATTTATGAAAGGGAGATTGGCCTTATCCGGAAAGCTGCCGCCTTTTATTGGGGCGACAATCCTGCAAGGCTGCTCTCCCTCTATTCCTGCATGCTGGAATTCTATGCCTGCTATACCGATTTTTGCATCAATCAAAATGCATCCGTTGCGCAGAGCGGTACAATGCCCGCAAAAGCCTCCTTAAACCGGCTCACCAGGCTTTTGGAATATCTGCAAAAGCATTACGCCGAAGATATTACACTGGAGGATGCCGCACAGCGGGCGGGATTGTCCCGTTTCTATTTTACCAGGCTTTTTAAACAGCACACCGGGCAGACCTTCTATGACTACTTAAACTTCCTGCGCAAGATC
>CARDPF010000029.1 GCA_948960675.1 uncultured Eisenbergiella sp. | reverse complement strand
CATGCGTAAGAAACCGTCCGCCCGGCAGGGGTGTCCGGCCTGCAAAAGGCTCCGCCTTCCAAAGCCCGTCGGCACGCCCCCCAAAGCCCGTGGCTTAACTAAGTGACATTGCCCGTGAATATGTTACCCACAAATAAAAAAAGAAAAGTAAGAACTACTTGACATAATGTGTGAATTTGTTTAAAATTGAAGTGTTGTAAAATTGATGATAAGGATGTTGCTCTTTTCATCCTGATACGGATATCGTACAATGAAAACTAAATAAGGAGGTGCTCCTGTGATAGGACCAATCGTAATTGCGGTGCTCCTTACGCTGGTCATTTCGATTCCTGTCACCGCATATATTGCGTCGGATCGCAGCAAGAAAGCGATGGAAGCCACGATCGGCAATGCGGAGGACAAGGCCAGGGAAATTATCGATGAGGCTTTAAAGACTGCGGAAGCGAAGAAACGGGAAGGTCTGCTGGAAGTGAAGGAAGAATCCATCCGTACCAAGAACGAGTTGGATAAGGAGATCAAAGAACGCAGAAACGAAGTACAACGTTTTGAACGCAGGGTTCAGCAGAAAGAGGAAAACATCGACAAGAAAGCCGATGCCATCGAGAAGAAGGAAAATCATCTGGCCAGACGCGAAGAAGAAATGCGCAAGCAGCGTGAAGAGATTTCCAAATTGAACGAGCAGCGTATTCAGGAACTGGAAAGAATCTCTGGTTTGACCTCCGACCAGGCAAAAGACTACTTATTGAAAATTGTGGAAGATGAAGTAAAGCATGAAACGGCCGTGATGATCAAGGAAATGGAGCATCGCGCCAAAGAGGAAGCGGACAAGAAGGCCAAGGAATATGTGGTGAACGCCATCCAGAAATGTGCGGCGGATCATGTTTCAGAGACTACGATTTCTGTAGTGCAGCTTCCTAATGATGAAATGAAAGGACGCATTATCGGGCGCGAGGGAAGGAATATCCGGACGCTCGAGACGCTGACCGGCGTGGATTTGATTATCGACGATACGCCGGAAGCCGTGGTACTTTCCGGTTTTGACCCGATCAGGCGGGAAGTGGCGCGTGTGGCGCTGGAGAAGCTGATCGTGGACGGCAGGATTCATCCTGCCAGAATCGAGGAGATGGTGGAGAAGGCCCAGCGCGAAGTGGAGAACATGATCAAGGAGGAAGGTGAGGCCGCATTGCTGGAAGTCGGCGTGCATGGGATTCACCCCGAGTTGGTCAGGCTGCTGGGTAAGATGAAATTCAGGACAAGTTATGGCCAGAATGCCCTAAAGCACTCCGTAGAGGTTGCCCAGCTTTCCGGCCTGTTGGCCGCCGAGATGGGATTGGATGTGAGAATGGCAAAACGGGCCGGACTGCTTCATGATGTGGGCAAGGCGGTTGACCATGAGATGGAAGGTTCCCATATCCAGCTTGGGGCAGAACTTTGCAGGAAGTATAAAGAATCTGCCACGGTTATCAACGCGGTGGAATCCCACCACGGGGATACGGAGCCGACTTCACTGATATCCTGTATTGTGCAGGCAGCCGATACCATTTCTGCGGCGAGGCCGGGCGCAAGAAGGGAAACGCTGGAAACGTATACCAGCAGGCTGAAACAATTAGAAGACATTTCCAACAATTTCAAAGGGGTAGATAAATCTTTTGCCATTCAGGCGGGGAGAGAGATTCGTGTCATGGTGGTTCCGGAACAGATCTCTGATGCGGACATGGTGCTTTTGGCCCGGGATATTTCCAAGCAGATAGAAGCGGAACTGGAATATCCGGGACAGATCAAGGTGAATGTGATCAGGGAGAGCCGCGTGACGGATTACGCAAAGTAAATGCTTTTAAAACAGGCGGAAGTCAGGTAAATGTTATATTTGCAATGGCTTCCGTTTTTTTTGTTTTATGGGTAATTGCTGCAAACGTGGTGGACATTAGGGGGGAATGCGGGACGTTCCCTGAATCGCCGCCGGGCGGCGGAATGGTAATTGCCGCTGGAGCGGCCCGCCACAGGCGGAGAATTTCGTAAAGCACTCACTTTTTTATGGAGGCAGGAGAAGATGGCGGAGGAATTTAAGAGGCTGGACAGGAAACTGGTTTACCGTGGAAGCATTATTGATTATTACAGGGACACGGTATTGGTTCCCAACGGAAATGTGGTGGAATGGGATTTCATCGGACATTTGGGGGCGGCGGCCGTGGTCGCGGTTTTGGAGGACAAAAGGATTTTGATGGTCCGCCAGTGGCGCAATGCACTGGACCGCTACACGCTGGAAATCCCGGCAGGGGGACTCAACGGCGAGCCGACTAAGGTGGCGGCCCTGCGGGAGCTGGAGGAGGAAACGGGGTATCGTGCGCAGGAGATATCCCTGTTGATTTCCCTCCGGACGACGGTTGCTTTCTGTAACGAAAAAATTGATATTTACCTTGCACGCAGGCTGGTAAGGACAAAGCAGCATTTGGATGAGGATGAATATATAGATGTCCTGCCGTTTACGGTGGAGGAACTGTGCGATAAGATTTATGCCGGGGAGATTCAGGATTCCAAGACCGTTGCGGCGGTTATGAGTTATAAAAATCTGCTGGCGAAGGAAGGCTGACGGGCTGCAGGGACTGTCTTTGATACTATTATCCCCTGCATCCGCATATATTGAAAGGAAGCGGATATAGGGGTAAGGCATGAAATTTTTTTGGAGGCTGCATAAAAAGGAAAAAACGGCATGGATGCTTTTGTTTCTGGCGGGGTTTTTGGGGGGAATCGCCGCAGTCTGTGTCTTTTTTGACGAACTGGTAGTGGCAACGGGATTTCTGGACAGTTCTTATCTTGCCGGTCTGCGGTACCTGGATGTGAATAAAAACGGCCTTTTTTTGTATTCCCTGCGGCAGCGGCTTGGGATGTCCGCTTTTTTGGTGCTGCTCGCAGCGGCCGGGGCGGCCGGGTTCGGTGTCTGCTGCTGTCTGCTGTGGTGCGGAATTTCCGTGGGAAGTATTCTCACGGTGCTTTCCATGCGGTACGGGTTTAAGGGCCTGGTGTTCTTTTTGGCCAGCATTTTCCCGCAGCAGTTTTTGCTGATTCCCGGTTTTTTATTGCTGCTGGACTGGTGTAGCAGGAAAATGGAACGCAGAAAACTTCTGACGCCGTTGGCAGTTGTCATAATTGGATGTCTGTTGGAAAGTTATGTAAACCCGTATGTGTGTAAAGTGGTTTTAAAATTTTTTTAAGCGATTCGTCTTGGTTTACACAATTTCGATTTTAAAAAGCCGCAGTCATTGGTAATAGTGCCGAAAAAGCGGCTAAAATACAGGAAAATTCCACATTGCTTTTCTTCGGAAAATTGATTATAATATTTCTCGGACATGAAAAGAAGTTTTTATACTGTTTGTGAGAAGGGCTTTTGTGGGATGGAAGAGCAAATTCGGTCTTTTATCAGTTATTTACATAATGTCAAAAATACTTCCCGGAATACAGAACTTTCCTATCAGAGGGATTTGCGGAAACTGCAGGGCTTTCTGCGGATGCAGGGAATTGTCCGTGTGGATGAGATTACGGCGGTGTCTTTGCATGACTATGTCCGTCATCTGGAAAAAGAAGGGTTTAAAGCGGCGACGGTTTCCAGAAATATTGCGTCGGTTCGGGCATTTTACCATTACCTCATGCGGGAAGGAGTGGTGCGGACCGATCTTTCGGAGAACCTAAAGGCGCCGAAGGTGGAACGTAAGCTTCCGGGAGTCTTGTCGATGGAGCAGACGGAACGTCTTTTGGAGCAGCCCTCCGGGAAGAATGCGAAGGAAATCCGGGACCGGGCAATGCTGGAACTTTTATATGCGACGGGGATACGGGTATCGGAACTGATCGGACTAAAAACGGCGGATGTGAATATGCAGATGGGCTATATTATCTGCCATGACAGGGCAAAGGATCGTGCGGTGCCTTTTGGCAATAAAGCCAGGCAGGCGCTGGAAGTGTATTTATTGCAGGCACGCCCGCAGATGGTATGCGACCTGTCACAGGATATTTTGTTTGTGAATTATGCGGGCAGGCCCATGAGCCGGCAGGGGTTTTGGAAGCTGGTCAAATATTATGCACAGAAGGCCGGCATCCCGGATGAGATTACGCCCCATACCCTGCGGCATTCCTTTGCGGCGCATCTGGTGGCCAATGGGGCGGACTTAAAGAGCGTACAGGAGATGCTTGGACATTCCGACCTTTCCACTACGCAGATTTATGCGGCGCTGAGCCAGAACCATATCCGGGAGGTATATGCAAAAACCCATCCGCGCGGGTGAGTTTTATGCCTGCAGCGACGACCCTGCGGCGGCATGTTCACTATGGTTACGATAATTTCCCCTACCCTCAGTGGACAAAGGGACACACGGTTTTGCACCACAGAGGGTAACATAAAAAAGCCCCCGCTGCCAAAAGCGGGGGCTTTGGTCATGCATTTAATTCCGCAAGGTCATAAATTAGTTTTTCGGTGTCAGTCCAGCCCAGACAGGCATCCGTAATGGATTTTCCGTATGTGCCGCCTCCAATTTTCTGACAGCCCTCTTCGATGTAGCTTTCCACCATGACGCCCTTGACAAATTTCCGGATATCGCCGTTTAGTTTCCGGCTGTGCATGACTTCCTTGACAATCCGGATTTGCTGGTCAAACTGTTTGTTGGAGTTGGAGTGGTTGGAGTCGATAATGCAGGCGGGGTTTTTTAGGTCCCGCTCGTTATAAAGGGCAAGCAGGGTGCTTAAGTCCTCGTAATGGTAGTTTGGCAGGTTGCGCCCGTACTTATTGGTTGCGCCCCTAAGCACGGTGTGGGCCAGTTCGTTTCCGCTGGTGTTGACCTCCCAGCCCCGGTAAATAAAGGAGTGGGGGTGCTGTGCCGCATAAACGGAATTGAGCATGACCGAAAAATCGCCGCTGGTGGGATTTTTCATGCCTGCGGGCACGTCAAAGCCGCTGACGGTCAGCCGGTGCTGCTGGTCCTCCACGGAGCGCGCGCCGATGGCCACATAAGAAAGGATATCGGAGACATAACCCCAGTTGTCCGGATAAAGCATCTCGTCCGCCGCAGTCAGTCCGGAAACCTCAAAAGCATGGATGTGCATCCGGCGCATGGCAATCAGCCCCTGCACGAAATCCTCTTTTTTGCCGGGGTCGGGCTGGTGGACAATACCCTTGTAGCCTTCTCCGGTGGTGCGTGGTTTGTTGGTATAAACCCGGGGAATCAAAATCAGCCGGTCCTGCACCTTTTCGTTTGCCCTGGCCAGACGGCTGGCATAATCACAGACCGCGTCTTCGTTATCTGCGGAACAGGGCCCGATGATCACCAAAAATTTATCGCTTTTTCCGGTGATGACATCCCGGATTTGGGCATCCCGGATTGCCTTTAACCGCGCAAACTCCTGCGGAACCGGATACTCTTTTTTGATACTGTCAGGGGTTGGCAGCTGTGTTATGAATGTAAAGCCCATATCATTTTAATCTCCGTTCCAGAGCGTCTATGCGACGGGGCGAAGAGGATTCGCCTATGCGAATTCCCTTCTGCCATCAGGGCAATTTGTGACGCTCCGGCACAAATTGCCGTGTGAAAAATCAGCCATCAGGCCTATTTTTCAACCTATCTCCTTGGTATCAACTCGTTTTATTCCCGTAAGCGATGGGCCGCGGATGCAAAGCAACCCTTTACCCAATGCGGGTCAGTCCCATTTTCAACGTTCCCTATTATAGTATAGAAAAAGCCGGATGGCAAGTCCCTCTTTTGCGGCGTCACGGAAATCAATTTTGCGGGATGGAAGCCGCCCTGTGGGCAACTAACGGGAGTCTGCCATGTAGGGACGCAGGGTGAGAAAGCTGGCGGCACTCATGAACAGGTGCCCGGCCAGCATGCCCCAAAGAAAGCCTTTGATGCCAAAGACCGGCACTACGAAAAGAACAAAGCCCAGTCGCAGCAGGAGGGCGGTCATATTGAACAGGAAGGTATATCCCGTTTTTCCCAGTCCGTTTAAGATCGAGAAGAGGGTGGTATTTAGATAGAGGAAGGGACAGATGAAGCTTAGGGTGCGGATAAAGCGGCCGGCCAGTTCACTGTGGAAAAGCGTGGTTCCGATAAAATTGCCGGTTAACATAAACAGTACCGTGCACAGGCATCCAAGCAGCAGGCAGTAACGGATACATTTGCCGATGGCGGTGCGTATGGCATGCCTGTTGCGTGTGGAATCGGCTTCCGCGATCAGCGGCATCAGGAGTACGGAGACGGAATTGGTGATGGCGCCGGGAAACAAAATACAGGTCATGGCCATTCCGGTGAAAACGCCGTAAATTGACAATGCCTGTTTGGCGGTATACCCAAATTGCTGCAGGCTTACAGGAATCCGGGCGGATTCCACTGCGCCAAGCAAATGCAGGCAGACCCGGTTGGCGGACAGGGGGGCGGCAAATAGGAGGATTTGGCCGGCAAGGGTGCGGAAAGGGGCTGCGCTGCATGACGGGAGGCCGTCAAGCTTTGCAAAGTGGAACAGGGTTACGGGAATGGAGACCATTGTGGATGCCAGTTCCCCGATGACCAGCCCCACGGCGGCGACGGTGATGGAGAAAGTGACGCCGTTTTTTTGGGCGTAATTCCAGAAGAGGAAAACGCTGCCCACACGGAAGCATTGCTCAAAGAGCTGACAGAAGGCGGGAAGCCCGGCCTTTTTAATACCGTAAAAGTAGCCGTTGTTGCAGGCGTGGATACAGGCGGCGGGAAAGGAGAGCGCGGCAATGCGCAAAAGCGGTGCGCAGCGCAGTTCATGTAAAAGAAAACCGGAGATGAAATCCGCTTTTACATAGACGAAAAAGGCACAGGCGGCGGAAAGGATGCCGGAAAAGAAAAGTCCGGCAGAAAGGATGCGCAGCCGGTTTTTGGCGCCGGTTTCCTCCGGCTGGCCGGCGACAAACTTGGATATGGCGCTTTGGATGCCGGAGGTGCACAAAGCGAAGGTGAGGGTGAGGACAGGGTTCATCAGTTCATAGATTCCGATGCCCTCCTCCCCGAACATGCGGGAGAGGAAAATCCGGTAAAAAAAACCGATACAGCGGCTGAGCAGACCGGCGAGCGTCAGGATGAAGGTACCTTTGAGCAAGGTATTTTTTTTCATGCAAGCCTCCTTTTTGGCAGCAAGGATCGTACAAAAACGTTTCGCGATCTTTGTTATTCCCTATGTATATGCGGTTGGGTGCAGTTGACAGAACAGGGTAGGGTTTGTTATGATGAGGCGGATCACCGCAGCTGTCGTCCGTGCGGATACGGCCGCCAGCTGCGGAAGGAACCGTGACCGGATTTGCTGTGGCGGGGAGGAAAAACGAGGTGAAAAATAGAGTGGTAGTGGGGTTGTCCGGGGGCGTGGATTCTTCCGTGGCGGCCTGGCTGTTGAAAAAGCAGGGATATGAAGTGCTTGGAGTGACCATGTGTCATTTTGACGGAATGGAAGCGATTAAGGCGGATGCCATGGACGTAGCGCAGACCCTTGGAATCCCGTGGGAAGCGTTGGATGTGCGCAAAGCTTTCCGCAAAGAAGTGATCGAATATTTTGTGGGGGAGTATGTGCAGGGCCGCACGCCCAATCCCTGTGTTATGTGTAACCGCCGGATCAAGTGGCAGGCGCTGCTTGCGTATGCCGGGGAGAAAGGTGCAGATTGGATCGCCACGGGCCATTATGCGCGGCTGATACGATTGGCAAACGGACGGATTTCGGTGGCAAATGCGGTGACGGCCCAGAAGGATCAGACATATGCACTTTACCGGCTCACCCAGGAGCAGCTTTGCCATACGCTGATGCCGGTGGGGGAATATTCCAAGGAAGAGGTGCGCAAAATGGCGGGGGAGGCCGGGCTTACAGTGGCTAAAAAGCGGGATAGCCAGGAAATCTGCTTCATCCCGGATCATGATTACGCGGCCTTTATCGAAAAGACGCTGCAGCAGGCCGGACAGACGAGCAATGCCTTGCGCCCCGGTGACTTTGTGAACGGGGACGGGGAGGTGCTGGGGCGGCATGCAGGGATTGCGCATTATACAGTCGGCCAGAGAAAGGGCCTGCGGCTGGCCATGGGGCATCCGGTATTCGTGACGCAGATTAAGCCGGATACAAATGAAGTGGTACTCGGCGGGGATGGGGAACTGTACACAACACATTTGGTCTGCGGCAGGGTGAACCTGATGGCCGGGGAGTGCCTGGAGGGGGAAAAAAGGGTCACGGGAAAAATCCGGTACGGCCACAAGGGCACGCCATGCACAATTCGGATGGTGGGACAGGACCGACTGGAATGCATTTTTGACGAGCCGGTGCGTGCGGCCACGGCCGGACAGTCCGCAGTCTTTTACGAGGACGGGCACATTTTTTGCGGCGGTATCATAGAACGGACAAAAAAATGAGGCGGCCGCGGCCTGTCAGGCAGAATGGCCGTAACAGTTCAGACAGTTCAGACTTGTCTGAACTGTTACGAATGGCCGGACGGATTTGCGGGTCAATGGCGGAAAGGGGCTTGACAGGGCAGGCAGTTCATGGTAGTATTAGTGTCGTTTGATTTAGCGTGATAAATTGATAAAGTATCAGAGGAGAAAAGTGTGCGCTGTTAGGCAGTGCAGGAATGGAGAAAATCTATGAAAAAGAAAATTTTGGCGGTGGTGATGACGGCAGTATTGGCGGTTTCCCTGACGGCCTGTGGGCAGAAGGCGGATACGGCTGCGCAGGGAGGACCAGAGACGGCCGCCGGGGCGGCGCAGGGCGGGGAGACAGGGCAGGCGGAAAGCACGGACGGAACAGCAGGGGAAGCAAGAACCTTTACCGTAGGGTTTGACGCGGAGTTTCCGCCTTATGGTTATAAGGATGCTTCCGGTGCGTATGTGGGGTTTGACCTGGATTTGGCGGAGGAAGTCTGCAAAAGGAACGGGTGGACCCTGATTAAGCAGCCCATCGACTGGGATACCAAGGATATGGAACTGTCCTCGGGAACCATTGACTGCATTTGGAACGGGTTTACCATGAACGGCAGGGAGGATCAGTATACGTTTACCGTGCCTTATGTGGACAACAGCCAGGTATTTGTGGTGGCCCTGGATTCGGGGATTGACACCAAGGCGGATTTGGCCGGAAAGGTGGTCGGGGTACAGAAGGAATCCTCCGCGCTGGCAGCCCTTGAGGATGGGGAAAATCCGGACAACATCGCGCTGGCGGCATCCTTTGCCGCTTTGAACCAGTATGCGGATTATAACACGGCGTTTATGGATTTGGAGGCGGGGGCCATTGATGCGCTGGCAATGGATATCGGCGTGGCTGCTTATAATATTTTGCAGCGCGCAGAGGGACAGTATAACATTCTGGAGGGAGAGGATGGCAGCGAGCGTTTGGCTTCCGAGCAGTATGCGGTCGGGTTTTTGAAAGGGAACACAGAACTTAAGGATATTGTGGAAAAGACACTGCTTGGGATGGCGGAGGACGGAACCTTTTTAAAGATAGCGGAAAAATACAGTGATTTCGGTCTTGTGGAGAGCATTTGCCTGGGCAAAGAATAGGGAACAAGGGCGGCTTTTGCCACGGGAAGACAGGGGTATTTCAACCGTGAATTTACGCCCGCGGAAGCGGGCAGAGAGGTAAACATGCAGGGCTGGATGGAATTTTGGGATAATTTTATCATAATGCTTCCGCAGCTTATGGAAAAATTCGGCGTGACGGTTTCCATTTTTGTTTTGACGCTGTTGTTTTCCCTGCCGCTGGGCCTACTTTTGGCTTTTGGGAGGATGGCAAAAAACGGATTGGTCTGTCTGGCGGGCAAAATTTATATTTCCGTCATGCGGGGAACGCCCCTGATGCTGCAGCTGGTAATTGTATATTTTGCGCCTTATTATGTATTCGGGATAAAAATAACCAACAGCTGGCGGTTTGGCGCGGTGATTCTGGCTTTTGTGCTCAACTATGCGGCATATTTTGCGGAAATCTACAGAAGCGGGATTGCTTCCATTCCCATAGGGCAATACGAGGCGGCAAAGGTGCTGGGATATACGAGGCTGCAGACCTTTGGCAAAATTATCCTGCCGCAGGTGGTCAAGCGGATTCTGCCGCCGGTTACGAACGAGATGATCACGCTGGTTAAGGACACATCCCTTGCTTTTGTGCTGGCACAGGTGGAGATGTTTACCGTGGCCAAGCAGTTTGCGGCGTCCCAGGCTTCGGTGATGCCTTTAATGGCGGCAGGCGTATTTTATTATCTTTTTAACCTCCTTGTGGCGTCGTTTATGGAATATGTGGAAAAAAAGCTGGAGTATTACCGGTAGGAAGATGCCGTTTGGGCGGCGGAATGTGAGGAAATATGGCAGGGAAAAGTTTGCTGGAGGTTCGCCATTTGAAAAAGTGCTTTGACGGGCAGGGGATTTTGAAGGATATTTCCCTTACGGTGCAGGAAGGCGAGGTGGTTTCCGTGATCGGGCCTTCCGGGTCGGGAAAATCCACGCTTCTTAGGTGCGCTGCAATGCTGGAAAAAATGGATGCGGGGGAACTGGTTTATATGGGGGAATATGCGGCGAGGGAGGTGGCGGGACGTTGTGAATATGCGTCGAAGGCAGATTTGCGAAGGATCGGACGCCGGTTCGGTCTGGTATTCCAGAATTTCAACCTGTTCCCCCATTACAGCGTGCTCAAAAATGTGACGGACGCCCCTATGACCGTTGGGCGTCTTTCCAAAAAGGAAGCTTTAGAACGGGCGGAGCAGCTGCTTGCCCGGTTCGGTCTTGCAGATAAAAAGGACGCTTACCCCTGCCAGCTTTCCGGCGGACAGCAGCAGCGGGTTTCCATTGTCCGGGCCCTGGCCATGCAGCCAAAGCTTCTTTTTTTTGACGAACCGACTTCAGCGCTTGATCCGGAACTGACGGGGGAGGTTTTGAAAGTCATCAAAGAGCTGGCAAAGGAAAAAATGACCATGATCATTGTCACCCATGAGATGCAGTTTGCCAAAGAGATCTCGGACCGGGTGGTTTTCCTGGAAAAGGGGGAAATTCTGGCAGAGGGGTGCGCGGAGGAGGTGTTTTCCTCCGGACAGGCAAGGATACAGGATTTCATCGGAAAAGTGGCGCATTGAAAACAGGGGCACAAAAAGAGTTGCGCTGCCGCTCTTTTTAAGATATACTTTGAAAAAGGTTTAGAGTGTGTCAGGGAAAGGGGAATGTCATGGATACGGATAGATACATAAGTCCGCTTTCGGAGCGGTATGCGAGCCGGGAGATGCAGTATATCTTTTCACAGGATATGAAGTTTCGGACGTGGAGGAAGCTGTGGATTGCGTTGGCGGAGGCAGAGCGGGAACTGGGACTTGCCATTACGCAGGAACAGATTGAGGAATTAAAAAGCCATGCAGAGGATATCAATTATGATGTGGCCAGGGCCAGGGAGAAGGAGGTACGCCATGACGTGATGAGTCATGTGTACGCGTACGGGGTACAGTGCCCCAAGGCGAAGGGGATTATCCATCTGGGCGCCACTTCCTGTTATGTGGGGGACAATACGGATATCATCGTAATGGCGGAGGCGCTAAAGCTGGTGCGCAAAAAGCTTTTGAATGTGCTGGACAGGCTGGCAGATTTTTCCGGGAAGCAAAAGGCCCAGCCCACGCTTGCATTTACCCATTTCCAGCCCGCGCAGCCTACCACGGTGGGAAAACGCGCGACGCTGTGGATGCAGGAGTTTTACATGGATTTGCAGGATTTGGATTATGTGCTGGCATCTTTAAAGCTGTTGGGATCCAAAGGGACTACGGGAACACAGGCGTCTTTTTTGGAATTGTTTGAGGGTGACCAGGAAAAGGTGGACCGGCTGGATCCCTTGATTGCGCAGAAGATGGGGTTTGGCGGCTGCTATCCGGTGTCGGGACAGACCTATTCCCGCAAGGTGGACACCCGTGTGCTCAATGTGCTGGCGGGTATTGCGGCCAGCGCACACAAGATGTCCAACGATATCCGGCTTTTGCAGCACCTAAAAGAGGTGGAGGAGCCTTTTGAAAAAAAACAGATCGGTTCCTCGGCCATGGCTTACAAGAGGAATCCCATGCGCTCGGAGCGGATCGCTTCCCTGGCGCGCTATGTGATGGCGGACGCCCTTAATCCGGCGATTACTTCCGCCACCCAGTGGTTTGAGAGGACGCTGGACGATTCCGCCAATAAGCGGCTTTGTGTCCCGGAAGGATTTTTGGCGGTGGACGGGATTCTGGATTTGTGCCTGAATGTGGTGGACGGGCTGGTGGTTTATCCGAAAGTGATCGAAAAGCATATGCGCAGCGAACTGCCCTTTATGGCCACGGAGAATATTATGATGGATGCGGTAAAAGCCGGGGGGGACAGGCAGGAACTGCATGAGCGGATCCGCACGCTTTCCATGGAGGCGGGGCGCAGGATAAAAGAGGAAGGGGCCGACAACCAGCTGATGCAGCTGATTGCGCAGGACCAAATGTTTGGGTTGGACATAGATGCATTGGAGGATTCCCTGGAGCCTTCCCGCTATGTGGGCTGCTGCGTGCATCAGGTAGAACGTTTTTTGGGGGAAGTGATTGGCCCTGTGCTGGAGGAAAACCGTTCGCAGCTGGGATTGCAGGCAAATATCAGCGTGTGAACCATTAAATATAAGAAATTTTGATGAAGCACATAACAATTATTGATTTTACTTATGACTAAAACCTGATATACTAAAAGAGTGGCCGGTGGGCAGTGGCCACCGGCCACGTGAAAAGACTGGGTATATCAGAATGCCCGCAATGGCGGGTGGATAAGGAGTCAATATGGTAAAAGCAGTAGTAGGAGCAAACTGGGGAGACGAAGGCAAAGGCAAGATAACGGATATGCTGGCCAGGGAGGCGGACATTGTCATCCGCTTTCAGGGAGGGGCCAACGCCGGGCATACGATTGTGAATCATTTTGGAAAATTTGCCCTGCATACCCTGCCTTCCGGTGTGTTTTACGGGCATGTGACCAATGTGATCGGCAACGGGGTGGCTTTGAATATTCCGCTCTTTTTTGCGGAATTGAAGTCGCTTACGGACAGGAACGTACCGGCGCCCCGTATTATGATTTCCGATAGGGCACAGATCGTGATGCCTTACCATATGCAGCTGGATGCCTATGAGGAGGAGCGCCTGGCGGGAAAATCCTTTGGCTCCACCAGGTCCGGCATTGCGCCTTTTTATTCCGATAAGTTTGCCAAGATCGGGTTTCAGGTCAGCGAATTGTTTGACGAAAAACTGCTGCGGGAGAAAACGGAGCGTGTCTGCGAACTGAAAAATGTCCTGCTGGCCCATTTGTATCATAAGGAATTGCTGGATCCCAAAAAGCTTTTGGACACCCTGCATGAATACCGGGACATGGTTGCGCCCTATGTGGGGGATGTATCCGCCTTTTTGGACACAGCCATCCGGGAAGGGAAGCACATACTGCTGGAGGGGCAGCTTGGCACCATGAAGGATCCCGACCACGGTATTTACCCGATGGTGACGTCTTCCTCCACGCTGGCGGCTTACGGGGCCATCGGCGCCGGGATTCCCCCTTACGAGATTCAAAAGATCTATGCCGTGACGAAAGCGTATTCCTCCGCAGTGGGGGCAGGCGCTTTTGTGTCGGAGATTTTCGGCGATGAGGCGGAGGAACTGCGCAGGCGCGGCGGGGATGGGGGCGAGTATGGCGCTACCACCGGCAGGCCCAGGAGAATGGGCTGGTATGACTGCGTGGCCTCCCACTATGGATGCAGGCTGCAGGGTGCTACGGATGTGGTACTGACGGTATTGGATGTGCTGGGCTATTTGGAGGAGATTCCGGTATGCGTCGGATACGAAATAGACGGGGCCGTGACGACACAGTTTCCTGTGACGTGCAGGCTGGAAAAAGCAAAGCCGGTGCTGCAGACGCTTCCCGGCTGGAAATGTGATATCCGCGGGATCCGCAGCTATGAAGAACTGCCCCAAAATTGCCGCAGCTATATCGAATTTATTGAAGAAAAGATCGGATATCCCATCACCATGGTATCCAACGGCCCCGGCAGGGAGGACATTATCTACCGGAAAAGTGCCCTGCAAAAATAAGGGAATGGGGAAAGCCACATGACGGCGAATCTGGAATATTATAAAGTGTTTTACCATGTGGTAAAATGCGGTTCCGTCACCCGCGCCGCGCAGGTGCTGGCGCTTTCCCAGCCGGCGGTGAGCCAGAGCGTAAAGCAGCTGGAAAGCGCGCTTGGGGTGCGGCTTTTTACGAGAACCCAAAAGGGTATTGCGCCCACGGCGGAGGGGAGGCTCCTCTTTTCCTATGTGGAAAAGGGCTATGAGCTGCTGGAGACCGGGGAGAAAAAACTTGCGCAGATGCGGGGGCTTGCGCGCGGGGAAATCACCATCGGCGCGTCGGATATGACGCTGCGTTTTTTTCTCCTGCCTTATTTGGAGCGCTTTCATGAGCGGTATCCAAACGTCAGGATTTGTGTGACCAACGGGCCGACCCCGGCCACCCTGGAGCTTTTGCGGGAAGGGAAAATTGATTTCGGGGTGGTTTCCGGGCCTCTTGTGCAGACGCAGTCCGTGCATACGGTTTCCGTCAAACAGGTGGAGGATGTCTTTGTGGCGGGAAAGAGGTTTGCAGGGTACTTTGGCGGTACGCATCCCCTTGGACTGTTGGAAAAGCTGCCGCTGATTATGCTGGATGGGCAGACCAGTACCGGAAAATACGTGAGGGGTTTTCTGGAAAAAAACGGGGTGACGGTAAGCCCGGAGTTTGAATTGGCGACCAGCGACATGATCGTGCAGTTTGCCCTGCGCAATCTTGGGGTGGGCAGTGTGATGCGGGAGTTTGCCAGGGAGGAATTGGAGCGGGGGACGCTGCAGGAGTTGCATTTTGACGTGCAGATACCCAAGCGGGACTTTGTGGTGGTGACGGACGGGAAAGAAACGGGCAGCCTGGCGGCGGCAAAGCTTTTGGAAATGATTGCAGCCTGCTGTGGGAGGACTAAGGAGGAAGCATGATTCGGACCGTTATTTTTGATATCGGAAATGTGCTGGCCGGTTTTGACTGGCGCAGCTTTTATGCAAGACAGGGCTATGACGGCAAAATGGTGGAACGGCTGGGCAAAGCGACGGTTTTAAGCGGGGACTGGAAGGAATACGACCGGGGCTGTGTCAGCGATGCTGACATGGTGCAGCTGTTTATCGAAAACGATCCGGAAATTGCAGAGGAAATCGAGTCTGCGCTGGCCGATTTCCACGGCCTTGTGACACCTTATGCCTATGCGGTTCCCTGGGTTTGCAGATTAAAGCAAAAGGGATACCGGGTGTTGGTTTTGTCCAATTTTTCACAAAAGGCTTTGCGGGAATGCTGGCATGCGCTGGATTTTCTGCCTTATGTGGATGGGGGGATTTTATCCTTTCAGGATAAGCTGATCAAACCGATGCCGGAGATTTACCGGTTGCTTTTGGATAGATATTGCCTGCAGGCAAACGAGTGCGTTTTTTTGGATGATACGCAGGAGAATGTGGATGCGGCGAAAAAGATGGGCATACATTCTTTCCGTTTTGAGAATCCAAAACAGGCGGAAGAAGAACTGCAAAAATTGGGCGTGGTGTGAAAAAGCACCACGCCTTTTTGGTACAATAGGAAAATTTACTTTTTACCGAATTAAAAAATGCGATATACCGAACTTTGGCGGAATGGAAATTGCCGGTGCCGGGGCGGTTTTGCGCCCGTGGGTGTAGTGCAGGCCGTCACGGCTCTTTTGTGTCCAAAGAATCGGGTGTGCGCCTTTGCTTTATCCTGTCATAGAGCCAGATGTAGATCCACAGCAGGATGGGAAGCGCGACCGTGCCGACAAGGCAGCCTCCGAACATGCGTTGCCAGCCGGGAAAATCCGCGACGGCGCACACAAGCGTCGCTATGTATAAGGCAACGAGGAGCAGGATGCAGATCCAGGCGGCAATTTGTTTTACTTTTGGCTTTTTCATAAAAATCCCCATTCCGGAGCGCTTACGCGACGGCCGAAGGGAATTCGCGTACGCGAAATTCTTTCGGTCATCAAAACAATTTGTGGCGCCCCGGCTTTGTCCCATTTTTTGCATTTTCATAACAGAGTTAAGTATGGCGTCCATTATAGCACCGGAACCGGCTGGTGTCCATTCCCTTTTAAGACAAATTTGGCGTGCCGTAATACGTGCATTTTTGTCAAAATTTTATACGGATCTTTTGCCTTTCATGATACCACGGATTGCTTCGCGCGCTGCGCTCCCGCAATCCTGGTATCATGACATGGAAGGCTAAACAGCAGTAACAGTTCAGACAAGTCTGCCCTGTTACTGCATCCGCCCATTTAAATCGCTACGCGATGGGGCGGATGCCTGCCACCACCACGTATTCTCACGGCCTGCGCAGTAAATGCACAGACCTGTCTGAACTGTTACGAACAGCTACCAAAATAGCGGTTACCCCTTGAAAATCTATGGACAAACCTGTGGATTTTTAGTAAAGTATTCTTATGGCGAAGAAAAAGCAGGGAACGAAACCGGCATGCACCATTACTGGCGCGTCATCATGCAGGAAAGCCGGTTGCTGCGCGCTATAAAACAGCGCAGGGCTGTGATGGGCCAGAAAATGGCGGCTGAAATGGAAGAAAGGGGACAGGGTTATGAAGGTATTGGTGATCGGCGGGGTGGCGGCCGGAACAAAAGTTGCCGCGAAGATGAAGCGTCTAAAGCCGGACGCGGAAGTGACGATTGTGACAAAGGGGAAGGACATTTCTTATGCGGGATGCGGCCTGCCCTATTACGTGGGGGGCGTGATTGCCGATAAGCAGCAGCTGATCGTGAACACACCTGCCAAATTCACGTCCCTGACCGGCGCGGCGGTTTATACCGAGCGCGAGGTGGTGGCGCTGGATACGAAAGAAAAAAGGGCGGCGGCCAAAAATATCCGCACCGGTGTAGAGGAAATTTACGAATACGACGTCTGTGTGGTGTCCACCGGGGCGTCCCCTGTAGTGCCGCCCCTTCCCGGTTTGAATCTGCCGGGTGTCTTTGTGATGCGCACGCCGCAGGATGCCATTGAGACCAGGGAGTATGCTGAGCGGGAGGGCGCAAAGCGGGCCGTTGTGGTGGGCGGCGGTTTTATCGGACTGGAAGTGGCCGAGAACCTGCTGGAAAAAGGGATGTCCGTGACCGTGATGGATATGGCGCCGCAGATTATGCCGGGATTTGACGTTGAGATGGCGGACTATGCCCGGCGGCATTTGGAGAAAAAGGGAATCCGTGTGCTCACCGCCACAAAGCTGGAGGGTGTGACCGGCACGGAAAAAGCGCAGGGCGTGCAGACCGACAAAGGGCTTTTGCCTGCGGATTTGGTGGTGCTTTCCATCGGTATCCGTCCCAATACCGGATTTTTGAAAGATACCGGGATCGAGATGTTTAAGGGAACCGTTTTGGTGGACGATAAGCTGGCCACCAATGTAAAAGACGTGTATGCGGCCGGGGACTGCGCGATGGTGAAAAACCGCCTGACC